>JBBRGY010000038.1:0-12996 GCA_038223495.1 Burkholderiales bacterium
AATCCCGACAAAATCGCGAACCCCGACAACCTGAAATTCTCGGAGAAATTGCGCACACTCTTCATAGGTGAAGACAGTAGTACTCACGTCAACAATTTCCTGTGGGCTTACAACGTAGATACCAAAGCGTTAGCGCGCGTGATGTCGATCCCCGCAGGCGGTGAATCGACGGGTCTACATGCGGTCGACGAGATCAATGGCTGGACGTACATCATGAGCAACTTCCAGCACGCGGGCGACTGGAGTTCATCGTTGCACAGCAAAGTGCAGGCGACACTCGACCCATTGATTCGTGCAAATTACAAGGATCGAGCGGGAGCAGCGGTTGGCTACCTAACTGCGGATCAGGGCCAAGTTCGGCTAGTTTAACTTCGGCTGTCCGTGTGATTGAGCGGCATCTTCGGGTGCCGCTTTATGTTCGGGCAGTCAACGCCATTCATGCAGCATGCCGCCACTTCACGTCGCTCGCACCCAAGTGGCGCATAGACGAATGCCATAATCCTTATCCGTCGTTGTAAGCTTTGCGCTCGACCACGCGACTACTCCCGAAAGGTGCCTCAAGATAACGCGATCCTCATGCGCCCGATGATTGAGCTGGCAGATCCGACCGCGCCAGTACGCGTTTCACGACATTAGGAAATAGCCATGACTTCACGCCGCAACTTTCTCACCATCGCGGGCGCGGCTTCGCTTGGCCTCGCTCCCACGTTTCAGATAGCGCGAGCACAATCCAAGAAGCTGCGCTTTGGCGTCGGCCCCTTTCTGCCGTCGGCTACTGACACTAAAAAATCATTCACACCGATATTCGCGCATATGGCAAGGCAATTGGGAGCGGCAGATTTCGACTTGCAAGTCAGCACGGACTGGGCCGGACTAGCGGTGGCGATGGGCTCAGGGCAGCTGGACTGCGCGTGGATGGGGCCGTGGGGCTACATCATCGCGAACAACGCGACCGATTGCCAGGCCGTCGCGACAGTCAAATACGACGACAAGGCGACCTATCAAGCCATCATCATCGCACGGCCTGATCTTAAAGTTTCGAAGTTTCCTGACGACACGCGCGGCAAGTCAATTGCGTTCGCCGATCTCGGCTCGACCTCCGGTTGGTTGATTCCCACGTTCTACGCACAGGAAGTCTGGAAGATCAATCCGAAATCGTTCTGGCAATACCGCGAAGGCTCGTCGCATCCTGCCAACGAAATCGCGGTGCAAGAGGGTCAGGTCGATCTGGCGACGGACTACGACCGCAATCGCAACGCGATGATTTCATCCGGCCGCATCAAGGCCGAAAACGTGCCGATCATGTGGACATCTGATCCGCTACCCAATGATGCGATTGCGGTGCCAAAAACTGCATCTGCAGCGATGTCTGCGCAAATCCAATCTATCCTCGCGTCCTTAACGCCGGCTGAGGCCAAGGAACTGCTACCGAATCGCTACACGGGCTTTGTGAAGTCGAATCACAAAATGTACGACGTGATCGAAAAGGCTGGACTCGCCGTGGGTCGTATCAAGGCGAAAGCGTAACGTCCGCAACATGTCGTCACTAATTTCAGACAGTGAAGGGGCGATCTGCCCACCACAGTATCGCTATTCGCCCAGCTCGCTTCGACACAGCGTAGCGACGCACGCACATACAGCCTATGTCATTGGCGGACTCTATGGAAACGTATTCGCACTGCGTGAGATTCTGCGCATGCAACAGAACGAAGCTGCCTCTGGGCATGCTGCGGTGCTGGTGTTTAACGGCGACCACAACTGGTTCGACATTGATGCCGCCAGTTTCGAAGAAATCAACACGACTGTGCTGCAACACACCGCCATCTGCGGCAATGTGGAATGCGCGATTGCCGCGCCTGAAAACGTTGGCTGCGGCTGTGACTATCCGAGTTATGTCGATGCTCAGGTGGTCGAATGGTCAAACGAAATCACGACCCAGCTGCGCCAGACGGCGAGCGATTTCCCCGACATCCTGCGCCAGCTTGGTGAGTTGCCAATGAACCGGATTCTTTGCGTCGGAGATCAACGCATAGGCATCGTCCATGGCGACGCTGAATCGCTATCGGGCTGGTCTTTCGCAGCGGAATGTTTGTCGTCGGTCGCTGCGGGTTGCTCTGGCGATGCGCCTTCCGGGCAACTCACGTCGCTACGCGATATCGAGACATTTTTCAGAGACTCCGACGTCCTCGCATTTGCCTCTTCGCACACCTGCCTTCCGCATGTTCGCAATTTCTCGGTCGACGGATCACAACGCCTGATCATCAACAACGGCGCAGCCGGAATGGCGAACTTCGCGGGCACGACTCACGGCGTCATCACGCGCATATCGGTTGACCCGACCCCGCCGTCTGATTCACTTTACGGCGTGATGATGGGCGGTATCCGCTTTGACGCGTTGCCTGTGCATTTCGACTCGCCAACGTGGATTGATCACTTTGCCAGTGTTTGGCCCGAGGGTACGCCTGCGCATCGCTCGTACTTTGACCGCATTCAGCACGGACCGAACTACACGCTCGAGCAAGCGGTTTCAGGCAATGTGTCGTTGCCGTCAGCAAAGGCCCATGCGCCTAGTGACAATGTCGTCGATACCGTTCTGGACGAGATCACGTCATTGAGCGCGTGACGAACCCGGCGCCCTCCAATGACGCCGCGGCAGCGGCGCTCGCAGCTTACGATCTGAATCGCAACAGCATTGTTGGCCGTACCAAGTTATGGCTTTTTGTGCTGGCGGCCATTCTGTTCTACGTCGTCAGTTGGCGCCTAGCCGAAGTCGATTTGTCAAGACTGGCAGGCGGACTTCCCAAGCTCGTCCAATGGTTGGTGCGCGCCTGGCCTCCGGACTTCACTGAGTTGCCCATCTTCATACAACGCATCGGTGAGACGGTCGCGATGGCGGCGATTGGCACCACGGCTGCAACCTTATTCGCAATTCCGCTTGCCTTGTTGGCAAGTAGAAATCTCACGCCGTTTCCAACGCTCTATTTACCGGCGCGATGGTTGCTCAATGCGCTGCGCGGTATTGACGCGTTCGTCTTCGCGTTGCTCTTTGTCGCGAGCGTGGGGCTCGGTCCGTTCGCAGGCGTGATAGGCATCGCACTCCATACCTGCGGTAGCGCGGCGAAACTCATCGCAGACTCTGCCGAGAACGCGAAACTAGACGCGTTGCATGCGATAGAAACGACGGGTGCCAGCCGTGTCGTCAGCGTTTGTTACGCACTGCTGCCGGATTTGTTGCCAGTCGTTTTGTCAAGCATGCTCTACCTGTTCGAGTTCAACGTGCGCGCATCGACGGTGCTTGGCGTCGTCGGTGCTGGTGGCATTGGACAAGAGCTCAAGAACAGCATGGATCTACTCGACTTCCCACGCCTGCTTACGATCATCATTTTGATCTTTATCGTCGTTACCGTGCTCGACCAACTAAGCGGATGGCTGCGCAAGCGGCTTACCTGATGTCGCTCATACTTCGCCTCGACTCGATGAGCAAGCGGTTCGCGGAACGCGTTGCACTCGCCAATGTCAGCTTCAGTCTTCAACCCGGCGAATTTGTCGGGCTTCTGGGTCCCAGTGGCGCAGGCAAATCAACGCTCTTTCGCTGTATTGCCGGACTTGAGCGCGCGGATTCGGGTGCCGCCTTACTGGGTGAGCAACTCGTTGGCGCATTGCATCGACACGGCGGCGGTCGCATTGCGATGGTGTTCCAGCAGTTTGCGCTCGTTGATCGGCTCTCGGTTCTGGACAACGTGCTGGCCGGACGACTGGGCACCGTTCCCACTTGGCGTGGAATGCTCCGTCGCTTCTCACATGAGGATCGCTTGTTTGCGATGCAGTGTTTGGAGCGAGTGTCCATGCTCGATCACGCGCAGCAACGCGCCGATCAACTATCGGGTGGCCAAAAGCAACGCGTCGCTATCGCGCGAGCGCTGGCACAGAAGCCTGATGTCATCCTCGCCGACGAACCGATTGCCAGCCTCGACCCAACGCTGGCCGGTGGCATCCTTTCATTGCTCCGATCTATCGCAAAAGTCGACAACGTCACGGTGATTTGTAGCTTGCACCAATTGAATTTCGCGCGCGAATACAGTGATCGGGTAATCGGCATTCGTGCCGGTGAAATCGTGCTCGATTGCGACGCATCGTTGCTCGATGATCACGCGGCAAATCGTCTCTACGAGCAATAGTCGGAATTACGAAGCGGACGCGCTGCGTCTTGTACGGCCTTCAGGCGCCTCGGTAGAGCACGCGTTGCCCGCTCTACACATTACCGATAGCCGCTTTGCTTGCGAGCGGCCGAAAGCTCACTCTACTTTGGCACGCAAAACGCCGGTGCGACCACCTTTGACCGTATCAGTGGGGCAGACGCCAGTAGCGTTTGCAGGAGCGGCATAGAACGCTACGCCTTCATTGGCGTAGCCCGCTGTTGCGAACGAAGCAGCTACGTTGCGTACACCGGCAACCCCTGTGCCGCCGCCCGCATAGTCACGCGTCATGTTGACGTCGCTACGCATCGTGTAGGGATGAATGAAAAGCGATGCCGCTTTAGCGTCCACGACGAGGTTTGAGTTTTTCACTGAAACACCGTCGGCTTCACTGACTACGCCGTCGCCATCAACGTCCAACGGCTTTCCGTCAGTACCCAACGCAGCAGCCTTCACACCAATAAACTGACGCTTCCACGGGCCGACGACATCGGCGTATTGCTGCGTGGCTACAACGCAAGCCATCGAACGAACGTATCGGGGCCGTCATCGTCAGTGGTGACGCCATCGGCGCGCTGCCAGTGATTAAACACAGCCGCGCGATTGCGCCATATGCGTTGCTTCTCGGGTTCTCAACGATTGATCACCGCACACTTGTTGAATTGGCGGGAGCGCAGGCGAAGGCATTGCGAGCTCAGTCTGCGGTTGACTTTGGGCCGATGCGCGTCGATTTGCGCGGATCAGGAGTCAGCAATCGATACGTCGACATTACCGCGATATCGACCAAAAGCGGGCTCGTCGAGTCGAGTCCGGTCAGAGCAATTCTGGCGTGGCCACGGCTCGAACAATTACCTCCTTTTCGCCGTCGCGCTCGCGTGATTGCAGCCACCAAGCCGCTCCCTTGCGCACCGTCATTGGAACGGCGGCATCCATCAGCAGCCAGTGGATACATTCGCCTATCCACGGCTGGTGACCGACGATCACGATGGGTTCGGTCTGCATGCCCCAACCGACGGCCGCTAATACTTCTTCCGGGCGAGCATTCGGATTTAGTTCGTTCAATGTTTTACTTTTTCGCAATAGACAACGAACCGTTTGCTGCGAACGTTTCGCGGGGCTTGCGAACACTCGACATTGCTGCGGCAAGTTGCGATCCAGCCACGATGCGACGCGTTCGGCTTGACGTTGACCCTTGACCGTTAACTTGCGCTCCAGATCGTCCTGCCCCTCGTTAGCATCGTGCGCTTCGGCGTGACGCCAGAAAATAATTTCGCTCATGCGGCTTTGTCGGCGTCTGCGCGCTCGCCGAGTTTGTGGGACAACGCATATTGCGCCACCATGGCTGGTTGTTTTCCGGTCGGGCGCAACAGTCGATATGCACCATTCCTTTCCAGTCGCCACGCCTGCGAGTTGTCGCGTAGCGCGGCATGCAGGCCCTCATCGATCACGCGCGCTCGGAGCGGGCCATCGAGGATCGGCGTGGCAACCTCAACGCGGCGATCCAGATTACGACTCATCCAGTCAGCCGATGAGATGTACACGTTGGGTTTGCCGCCATTTTCAAAATAGTAGATGCGACTGTGTTCAAGAAAGCGGCCAATGATTGAGCGCACATGAATATTCTTCGTGCGCTCATCGACCTGCGGGCGCAGACAGCACGCACCACGCACGATCAGCTCAATTCGGACGCCCGCCTCGGACGCCTCACACAGTGCGGCCATCACGTCCTCATCAGTGAGCGCATTGATTTTCGCCATGATGAGTGCGGGCTTGCCAGCTTTGGCGGATCGCGCTTCAGCCCGAATGGCCGCCAATAAATTCGGCTTCATGGTGTGCGGTGCCCACCATAAATGTTTGAGCCTCGGCGGCTGCGACAAACTCGTCAGATGATGAAATATCGCGGCAACGTCTTTGCCGATTTCAGCGTTCGCCGTGAGCAATCCAAAATCGGTATAGAAGCGAGCGGTGGATGGGTTGTAATTGCCGGTTCCGATATGCGCATAAGCGCGAATCGCGTTGCCCTCTTTGCGCAACACCAGCAACATCTTTGCGTGTGTCTTAAGTCCGACTAAACCGAACACGACCTGCGCACCGGCCTGCTCCAGTTTGTCGGCCCAGTTGATGTTGGTTTCTTCGTCGAAGCGCGCCTGAAGTTCCAGCACGACGGTCACTTCTTTGCCGCGGCGCACGGCCTCAAGCAAAAGCTCCATCAATGCAGACTTCGAACCAGTGCGGTAGATCGTCTGCTTGATCGCGATGACACTGGGATCCTCGACGGCCGCACGCAAAAACTGCACCACGGGTTCGAACGATTGATACGGGTGATGCAACAAAACATCGCGTTGCCGCAGTCCAGCAAAAACCCGGTCGTCATTCCCCTGTGATTCAGACAGCCCAGGCGTAAACGGCGGAAAGCGCAACTCTGGATGATCAGTTGCCTCGGCCAAAGCCGCGAGACGTGCCAAATTGACTGGGCCGTCAACGCGGTACACCTCATGCGCTTCGAGTTTGAAATGTTGCGTCAGTAGCGTCATCACCGATTCGCTGCAATCGGCGTTTATTTCGAGCCGCACGGCACGACCGTACGGACGGCGGCGTAGCTCACCGGCCAGTG
Source organism: Burkholderiales bacterium (assembly GCA_038223495.1). Classification (GTDB taxonomy): domain Bacteria; phylum Pseudomonadota; class Gammaproteobacteria; order Burkholderiales; family Casimicrobiaceae; genus Casimicrobium. The sequence continues at coordinate 6,811 of JBBRGY010000038.1, forward strand.
CGTGGCGAAGATTAGTCATTTCCTGCTCGTCGACCCACAAATCGCTATCACGCGTCACGCGAAACTGCGAATCACTCACCACCTCACGACCGGGGAAGAGGCGAACCAATTCGGTTTCGATCACGGTCGACAACAGAACAAACGAGCGCCGCGCATTGCTGGTCTTGCCTTTGATTTCAAACAGTCGCGGCAGGCTGCGTGGCACCTTCACAATCGCTATGCTCGTTTTGCCAACGCTCCGCTTTGATTTGAGCTCGACGATAAAGTGCAGGCCCTTATTGGCAACTGATGGAAACGGATGCGCCGGATCAAGCCCGATGGGCGTCAACACAGGCGCAATTTCGCGCGCAAAGGTGGCATGCGTCCAGCGTCGTTGCTCCGGCGTTAGATCCGCGCCACTGACAAGATCGATGCCGGCCTCACGCAGCGACGGCAGAATTTGCGTGTTGAGCAATTGATACTTGCGAGCCACCAAGGCGCGCGCTCGGCCCGCGACTTCGAGCAGCGATTCTTTCTGAGCGGTAGCGTCTGATGAGCCGGACAACAGCAGCTCTTTCAGCCGCTCGTTCAGCTCCGCAATTCGCACTTCGAAAAACTCGTCGAGATTTGAGCTGACAATCGTCAGATAGCGCAAACGCTCCAGCGCCGGCACCCACGGCAGTTCACACTGCGCGAGCACGCGCTCATTAAATGCGAGCAGCGATAGCTCGCGGTTGATCACTGGCATCATGTGCTGCGGTTCGCGCTGGTTCTATTGTTGTATGGCGTCAGTGTGACGACGCGTCGTTACAGTCTGATGACGGCGCGATGGGGCGCTCCTACAATGGCGCGTCGTTTGCGCAGGAAAATCTTTATGAAGTCAAAAAATTTGACGCGAAGTGCGTTCATCGCTGGCGCTCTTTGCGCCTTCACGAGCGTCGTGGTCTTCGCGCAAACGGGCTATTTCCGCGAACCGGGATTAGGCAAAGATGTGCTTACCTTCGTCTCGGAGGGTGATATCTGGTCGGTCAATCCCGACGGCGGTGTCGCTACGCGACTGACCACTCATCCGGCGCGCGAATCAACGCCACAGGTTTCACCCGACGGCAACATGCTGGCCTTCGTCGCGCGCTACGAAGGCCCGTCGGAGGTTACGTGATGCCGGTGGTCGGCGGTGCGCCGCGCCGCCTGACGTTCGATGGCGCAACGCGCAGCAGCGTGGTCGGTTGGACGCCTGACAATCGCGTGCTCTACGCGACGTCGCGCTATTCCGGTCTGCCACGCATGCGGCTCTACAGCCTAGACGCAACAACGGGCGTGCGCCAACCACTACCGCTCGACGATGCAGAAGCGGGTTGTTATGTGGGTTCGTCCTTTGTATTTACGCGCAAGGGGTCGTGGAGCGACAACGTCAAAAAATATCAGGGCGGTCTTGCGAAGTCGTTGTGGCGCTTCGACGGCAAGGCAGAGGCTGTGCCGCTGACGGGCGACTACGCGGGCATGAGTTGGAACCCGATGTGCACGGCGGATCGAGTCTATTTTTTGAGCGATCGCGACGGCACGACGAACGTGTGGTCGATGAATCTGAGCGGGCGCGATCTCAAGCAGCACACACGGCACAAGGCAGACAAGGAGTTTGACATCCGCAGCGCGTCGCTGGCGGGTTCGCGCATCGTGTATCAAATGGGCGCCGATTTGTATCGACTCGATTTGGCGGACAGACAGTCCAATCGGCTCACAATTACGTTGCGGTCTGACTTTGATCAAACGCGCAGTCGGTGGATCAAAAATCCGCTGAACTTCGTGACCGACGCCGCCGTAAGCCCGAACGGTGACCGTGTGGCGCTATCGTTGCGCGGGCAATTGCTCGTGCTGCCGGTGGGCATTGGCGGCCGTCGCGTCGAGGTGACGCGCGACGCAAAATCGCGCGTGCGTTTGGCGCACTTTGCGCCCGATGGCAAGTCGATTTTTGCTTTGACGACACAAAGCGGCGAGCAGGAACTGGCGAGCTTTGTAGCCAACGGCGCGAGTGCCATGAAACCAATCACCCGGGATGGCAACGCCATCCGCGACACCGTGTTGCCGGCGCCCGATGGCAAGCAGGTGTTGCTCGTGGAACGCAGCGGACGCACGAGCATCGTGGACAGTGCAACGGGCACAGTGAGCGTCGTTGATGATCGGAAGGGCGTATATCCTGAAGGCTTTGCCTGGTCGCCGGATAGTCGCTGGATTGCTTACGCTGCCGACGCCGGGAACGATTTCGGGCAACTCACGGTGTTCGATACCGTGAGCAAAGCGCGACAAGTCATCACCAGTGATCGCTACAACGCGAGCTCGCCGACGTGGAGTGCGGACGGCAATTTCCTGTTTTTTTTGAGCGACCGCAATCTGCAAACGGTGGTGCCGTCGCCGTGGGGTACGCGCGCGCCGATGCCGTTTTTCGACAAGCAGCTGCGTATCTATGCCTACGCCTTAAACAGCAAGGCGCGCTGGCCCTTTCAAGTGGGTGATGAACTAATCACGCCAACGCCCGCGACTGCTCCACCCGCGCCCGCAACGCCCGCTCCCGCGACGGTGACGCCAGCCCCTGTGCCCGCGCCAGCACCAGCTATCCCCACGCCAGCGCCGTCACCAACGCCGCCGCTACCGAAGCGTCCCTCCCCGACGCCTCAATCGATGAGCGCTGCAACGCCTGTCAGCGGCGAGGCGGAGGAAAAGGAAGCGCCAGCATCTGGCGCTACGGCATCCGGCACGCGCGCCGCATCGCCAAAAGCGGTTGCCATTGACTTTGCAGGCATTCGGGATCGCTTGTATGAGGTGCCACTGCCAGCTGGCAATTACTCGCGACTTGGCAGCGATGGCAAGCGCCTTTATTTCCTCGCGAGCGACGCTGTGGTCGAGCCGAAACGGCGCTTGATGACGCTTGCCATCGACGATTCGCACCCGAAGGCCGAAGTGTTTTCCGAAGATGTTGCTAGTTACGAACTGTCCCATGATTTGAAGAAACTGTTGCTGCAACGACGCAGCGTTGGGCCGCTCGGGCGCTCGCTGGAACTGTTTGTGTTTGACGCAGCGGCGAAAGCCCCAACTGCGCCCGAGCAGCTCAGCAAGGCGCGCGTGGATATGAGCGGCCTGACCTTTGAGCTTGATCCGCGCGATGAGTGGCGGCAGTTGTTTGATGATGCATGGCGTCTGCACCGCGATACGTATTACGACCCGAATTTGCGTGGTGTCGACTGGAAAGCGCTACGCGCGAAATTCGCGCCACTGGTGGAACGCATTAGCGAGCGCAGCGAACTCGACGACATCCTGGCGCAAATGATTGCTGAGCTTCGCCTGTTGCACAGTCAGGTTGGTGGCGCCGATCTGCGCACCGGCAGCGACACCATTGATGTGGCCGCGCTGGGCATTGATGTCGTGCCCGTTGCCAATGGTTTGAAAATTACCAGGCATTACAGCGGCGATCCGGAGCTGATCGAGGAGCGCAGCCCGCTGACGCGCGCGGAGTCGCGGGTAGAAGTTGGCGAAATCATTACCGCCGTCAACGGGCAAACGGTGAAATCGGCGAATGATCTGGCTCGGGAGTTACGCAACCGCGGTAACCGCCAGGTGTTGCTGGCGATCCGGACAGCTGGTAGCGGCGTGGCGCGGCAGGTCATCGCCGTGCCGAACACGGCGGCGCGCGATGCCCAGCTCCGCTACCGCGCATGGGAGCATGAGCGCAGAGGTCGGGTTGAGCGCGACGGCGGCGGCAAGCTTGGCTACCTTCACGTGCAGGCGATGGGCGCGACCGATATGGCGCAATTCACCCGTGAATTTTTTCCACTGGTGAATCGTGACGGGCTGATCATCGACTTGCGTGGCAATAACGGCGGCAATATTGATAGCTGGATCGTCACCTTGTTGCAACGCCGTGCATGGGCGTTCTGGACCAATCGAAGTACTCGTGAGCCTTACCCAAATCAGCAGAGGGCTTTTCGCGGTCATATCGTGGCGCTAATTGACGGCAACACCTATTCAGACGGCGAAACTGCGGCCGAAGGCTTGCGTCGACTGGGCATCGCCACGCTCATCGGCAGTCGCACGGCGGGCGCGGGCGTGTGGCTTTCGGATCGCAACGCGCTCGCCGACAACGGCATTGCACGCGCCGCCGAATCACCATATTTCGACTTGCAGGGGCGCTGGTTTGTCGAAGGGCGCGGCGTGACTCCGGACATCGACGTCGACAATTTACCGTTCGCTACATTTAACGACGACGACGCGCAACTCAGTGCAGCGATCAAATTTTTGCGCGACAAAATCGCGAAGGAACCGATTCCGGTGCCGCGCGTGCCCGCGTTTCCGGCGATGGCAAAGTAGAAAGAAAGTCGCCAGAAACGCGCATTTTGCGTGTATAGATCAACAGCTTTTGGCTGAAATGACGTCTTTACGGGGGCTAAGTGTTCATTAGGATAGTTATCGACTTTCGTCGTTTATTGAAGCTGGCCCGCGTGAAATATAGCTTTTATAAAAAAGCTATCACTCGAATCGACCGGTGTCATCACGCCAATTTTGTGCGCATCAGCCAACGGCGCAACACATTTGCCACAGTCAAATCCTATGCGATCCGTTTGTAACGCAACGGTCATCGTGGTGCTGCGCACCTGTGCAATATTCAGACAACGCCCACCAACCTTGCCAATATTCCCATGTTCCCCAATCATTCTGCCTCCCCATTTAGCGGTCTCCGTGTCAAAACGCTCGCTCGTGCCGTCGCCCTAGCCGTTGCCAGCGCCGCCGTCACCGGCGCGCTCGCCCAAGCCGCTCCCGCCGCCGATGAGGCAGCGCCACGTGCGAAGGACGACGCTGTGCGCTTGGGCACGATCACTATTACGGGAAGCGGCGATAAGCTCGGCGCTGGGCAGATGCTCAATGAAGATGCGGTCAAGTCGCGCAGCACGGTCACCAAAGCCGCGACCGAGAAAGATCGCTCGACCGGCAACGCGTATCAGGCGCTCTCACTTTTGCCAGGCGTCAATACGTTTAACCATGACGCTACGGGCTTGTTCGGCGGTGGTCTCACGATTCGCGGCTTCAACGCAGATCAAATTGGTTTCACGATTAACGGCGTGCCGGTAAACGATTCTGGAAGCTACTCTGTGTTCCCACAGGAATACGCCGACCTTGAAAACTCCTGCACCCAATCGATCGCTCAGGGCACACCCGACGTTGACTCGCCACACGTTGGCGCCACCGGTGGCAGCATCAATCTGGTCACCTGTGATCCCGAAAACAAGCGTCGTGTCCGCGTCACACAAACCATCGGTGGGCTGAACCTCTCGCGCTCTTTCGTCCGCGTAGACACCGGTCGCTTTGCCAACGATATGGCCAAAGTGTTCATGAGCTACTCGCACACCGAAGCCGACAAGTGGAAGGGTGCGGGTGGCGCAACACGCGATCACGTGGACGCGGCGTTCTCGTTAGACCTGTCGCCGAACAATCGCTTGCTCGGCTCGATTCTGTACAACAAAGCCGTCAACAACAACATCAACTCCAACAGCCTCGCGCAGATTGCGGCGAATGGTTACTACTACGACTACTCAACCACCTTCACGCCCGGCCATCTACCAGCGGTCAACGGCGTGCGTCAGGCTGAGGTTGGACCGTCGCCGCAGTATTACAAACTCGCGGTCAACCCGTTTGAGAACGTCGTTGCCTCGGTGTCAGGCTCGTTCCGCCTTGCAGAAAGCACCTACCTCAAAGTGCAGCCTTACCTTTGGTACGGCTACGGCACCGGTGGCGTGCAACAGCGCGCGCTGTCTGAGACCGGCTTTCTCAACACGACAACCGGTCGCGTCGGCGCGGGTACTGACCTGAACGGCGATGGCGACACACTCGACACGGTCATCGTTGCTAACTCAAGCGTCACGCGCACGATGCGCCCTGGCATTACGACTGAGATCAACCACACGATGGGCGCCCATCAGCTGAAATTCGGCCTCTGGTATGAGCGTGCCGAGCACCGTCAAACCGGCCCTGCGGTCGGCGTTGATGCCAGCGGCGCTCCAGTCGACACCTGGTTGCGCAACGGTCACATCCTGCGCCCGGATGGCACGCCGTTTGAGTCACGCGATTGGAAAACGGTGAGCCCTGCGTATCAGGCGTACATCTCTGACACGTTCAGTTTTGCTGGCGATGCTGGCATTCTGCAAATGGGCGTGCGCGCTC
>JBBRGY010000039.1:0-12789 GCA_038223495.1 Burkholderiales bacterium
ATCGCTGGAGGCCGCAAATGCTGATGCGCGACTGGCTGCGATGCAAAAACTCACCCCTGACCCGTCGACACAAGAATTAGCGGGCATTTATACCGTGCGACCCGATGCCTCGATTGCGATGCTCGCGTCTAAACCCGGCGCAGGATGCAAGGGAGCAATGCCCTACCCAATCACCCTCGTCAACGGAAAGTGGTTGGTAGGCGAGTAGCTTGCGGTTGCGGGCGAATTGATCGTTACGGGCTTGCTCCAGCTATTCCTCCCCACCCTTCCCGCGCATCGCCTTCTTCATCGCCGCCTGCGCGTCGCGCTGGCCTTCTTTCTCTTTAAGCACGTCGCGTTTATCGTGATCTTTTTTGCCTTTGGCGAGGCCGATGTCTAGTTTGACGCGGCCTTTTGAGTAATGCAGGTTGATCGGGACGAGCGTGTAGCCGCGCTCTTTCACCTTGCCGATCAATTTGTTGATTTCTTCGCGATGCAGCAGGCAGCGGCGCATGCGAATGGTGTCGGGCGTAATGTGTGTTGACGCACTGTTGAGGGGGCTGATATGTGCTCCAACCAGCCAGACCTGACTGCGGATGACGCGCACGTACGCCTCTTTGATCCCGGCGCGACCGGCTCGAATAGCCTTGACTTCCCAGCCTTGCAGCTCAAGTCCGGCCTCATAGCGATCTTCAATGAAATAATCAAAGAATGCTTTTTTATTGTCGACGATGCTCATGGTGATGATTGTAGGGATGCGAGTGCGGATGCCTGTGGCGTTGGTTTGGAGGAAACGGGCGTGAAGCGTGTCGTGCGCAGCATCCTCGTGCCGCATTCGGCCGCCACGATGTATGTGCTGGTGAACGATGTGCCGGCGTACCCGAAATTTCTGCCGTGGTGCGGCGGCGCGCGCATTCTTGAGCAAACGGACACGCAGATGCAGGCGGCCGTCGACATCGCTTACCTCGGGGTGAATCAGACGTTTACAACGCGAAACACGCTGGCTACCAACGAGCGCATCGATCTGGCGCTGGTGAGCGGTCCATTTTCCAAACTGTCGGGGCAGTGGCGATTTACGCAGTTGGGCGACGCGGGATCAAAGGTCGAATTCGAGTTGCATTACGACTTTGACGGCCTCATTGGAACGATCATCGCGCCGGTGTTTGATCGCATCGCTGCTACGTTTGTCGATGCGTTTGTCCGACGCGCTGAACAGTTGTATCCGTGATGCGGGTGACCCTGGTGTCTGCTTGGGTGGATCGTGTGGAGGAGCGTTCGATTGCGTTGCCCGATGGCACAACGCTCAGTGATGCGCTAGTTGCCTTCGGCATCGAAGATCCAACCGCAGCCGACGTCGGCATTTGGGGCAAAAGCTTCCCGCTCGATACGCCGCTCAAAGACGGCGACCGCATCGAGCAATATCGTCCGCTCATTGCCGATCCGAAGCAGGCGCGCCATCGTCGCGCGAACGAGCAAGGCTATCGTTGGCAGGGACGCACGCGACGAGCGGCTAAAGCGTAGCTAATATCCAACGAAATGGGATGCAACTTTCTTCTCCAACCCATGTTCTATTTTGGCTAAAGGTTAATTTTGGGGATTGCTAATTAGGTATTGATGTCAGGGAATAAAGGATGCGCGCGTTCTTGCGAGGCTTCAGGGTGGTGGGAGTGAGCATGGCCCCGCACTTTCGCTTGAGATAGAACAGGATGGAGGCGGCGAGGTTGCGTTTGGACTTTGAGTAGCAGTGCGTCTTTCGTCGCAATCGGGCCAGATAGCAGCGAATTCGATTGTTCACGCTCTCGATATTGTGCGTGTGCGCTTTACCTCGGAGGGTAAGCGTCCGATTTGAACCGTATTGACGTTGAGGTGCGGAATCAGCTAGGCGGCGATCGCGAAGGTCTTGGTCGCGTCTTTCGTGAGGCTGGGCAATTTCGCTGCCACGTTCCACGGGAGCAACTCGGCGACTTTGCTGACGCGATGCTCGTTGATATGGGAGATGACGTAGCGTAAATACGCCTCGGGATCGAGCCCGTTGAGTTTGGCGGTGCCGATCAAACTGTAGATTGCCGCTGCGCGCTCGCCACCGGCGTCGGATCCGGCGAACAAGAAATTTTTGCGTCCTAATGCGACACAGCGCAATGCTCGCTCGGCGGCGTTGTTATCGATCTCGATGCACCCGTTATCAATGAAACGAGTTAACGCCACCCATCGCGTCAGCGCGTAGCGAATCGACACCGCAAGCTCGGACTTCTTCGACACGCGGGAAAGCGTCTGCTCGAACCACGCCTTGAGTTCATGCATCTTGGGTTGTGTATGGAGTTGTCGTATTCGCCGTCGTTCGTCAGGTGGCCTACCTCGAATCTCGGACTCCACTTTGTAGAGCGCGCCGATCCGGTTCAACGCCTCCAGCGCCACAGGTGAAGCTTGCAGCGCGTGCAAATCGAAGAACTTCCGGCGAACGTGCGCCCAGCACGCAGCCTCCACAATCTGCCGGCTGCCGTGTTCGTCACAGCGCTGATAGAGTCGCTCAAACCCCGCGTAACCATCGGCCTGCAAGATGCCCTTGAAGTCTTTGAGATGAAGCGCCGGATGCTCGCCCTTGCGATCTGGCGAGTACGCAAACCAGACGGCTGCGGGCTCGCACGATGATTCTGTTTTGCCTGTCGGCGCATTCGGCGCATTGCAATCATCACGCACGTACGTCCACAGGCGTCCTGTCTTGGTAGTGCCACGCCCCGGTTGCAGCACTGGCACCGGCGTATCGTCAGCATGCAGTTTCGTCGCATCCTTGACGTAGTTTGCGAGCGAGCGCACGAGTGGATCAAGCAATTTGCTCGCGCCACCCACCCAATCAGCGAGTGTTGATCGCGAGAGCTCGACGCCTTCGCGCGCGTAGATTTCACTTTGCCGATACAGCGGCAGGTGGTCAGCGTATTTCGAGGTGAGCACATGTGCCAGTAGTCCTGCACCAGCATAGCTGCGAGGCAGCGCTCGATTCGGCGCTTCGGCCTGACTGATTGTCTTGCAGCCAGTACACAGATATTTCGGGCGTACCTGCACCAGCACTTTGAAGCGACCGGGGATGTATTCCAGGATCTCAGACTCGTCGATGCCCAGCTCGGTCAAATGTTTCTCGTCCGCGCCGCAGTGTTTGCAGCCGCAGTACCCATTGGTGTCGACATGGGGGGTGTAGAGCACACGTTCACGCGGCAGGTGATCCGGGAGCGCGCGGCTGGCGGCGGTGGTGCCAGCGGCCTTCGATGTCGCGCTATCAGTGACAGCATCATCGGACTGACTCGTTTGCGCCGCAGCAGCGGCCCCCTGCGCAGACAGCGTGCTCTCCAAGTCCTCAACGATGAGTTCGAGTTGCACAATTTCTGTGTCGAGCTTCTCGCTCGATGCACCAAAGCGTACTCGCTTCATGCGCGCGATTTGCAGCTTCAACTTCTCGATCAGGAGATCGCGTTCAAGCACCATCGCATGCAGCGATGGGATATCACTTGGCATTGTGACTTTGATAGGAGACGAGGCTGCTACGGGCATGTCGGGTTAGACAATAACGCAGGCAAATGTTTCGTGAATTTGTTAGGAAAATGCAAATGATTGAAGCACGATTTACATGCAGTGGCGTCGCGCACGTTTACGCCGCCAGGGTTGGCTGCCACGTTCGCTCTGGACGACGCCAGTCGATGCCTTCGAGCAGCATCGAGAGCTGGGCGGTGGTGAGGTGGACGCTGCCAGAGCTGGCCTGCGGCCAGATGAAACGACCGCGCTCCAGACGTTTGGCAAAGAGGCATAACCCGTCGCCACTCCACCAAAGAAGTTTGATCTTGTCGCCGCGCCGGCCACGAAACACGAAGATGTGACCGGAGAATGCGCTCTCGGATAGTTGGCTCTGTACAAGCGCTGCGAGTCCGTCAAATCCCTTCCTCATGTCGGTGACCCCTGCGGCCAGCCAGATGCGCGTGCCTGACGCCGCCGCCCCGGATCCGATGGGCAGCGTGAGGGTCGGGCCGATGTTCATCGGCGCACCGATTGCACTGCTGTGCTCTCGCGCAGGCAGTCGATGACGCGCCGCAGTGCCTCTCGTTCGACTACGCCGCCGATATCAATGCGCGTGTCTCCGAGCTGTATGCTGATCGTGCCCGGCGCGCTGATGACAGGCGCGAGCGCTGTGGCCGAGCACACCACGGGCGATATCGCAGGCTCTGCTGGGATGGGCGCGAGCTCTACGGCGATGAAATGGGCCGCACTTGTGCTCATCGCTGCGGGGGGTCTCGCAGCTGCATGACCGACCGCCAACGCTTGGGCTCGTTGCTCAGGATATGCGCGATCTCGCGTGCCTGCGCGTGTGATCCACTTGCGCAACAAATTGGCATTGACGCCGTGCGCCAGCGCCATGGCCGCCACGGATGCGCCAGGCTCCGCACACGCTGCTACCAGCGCCGCTTTGCCTTCCTTGCGATACACATGTCGCCCGTCCTCTCTCGTACGCGCCACCAGTTGCGCGCGCTCAACAACAACCGTTGTCCTCATCATCAGGTGTCCACCTACTTGTTACGTGGACACCTAGTTTCGTACTCCTTCTCTTACTTGTATCCAACGGTTCAAATCGTACGCTTACGTTGGATGGGGAGCAAGACGACATGATGCACTGGGGTTGCTACCTCTTGCGCGGAAGCGGCGGCGGGCCGCGCCAACGGCGGGCCCACTGCCGGCGCGCCTGAGTTGGCTGGCCTAGCGTCATTTGCCCGACGGTGAATCCGTATTCGCCATCGATGTTGCGATGGAACACGGCAGGTCACAAGCGGTACGCCATCACTACCAATTAGGGAGAGTGACGCTCCGCTTTGAAGGATAAGTACGGAACCGAGGTCACGGCTAATTCCATCAGGGGACGCTCTGGAGGTCGGCATTCGCAGCACGATGAATTTTTAGTTGTTGCCCTCCAACGAATGATTCGATCAAAAACCGTGGCGGATCAACTGTGCCTTGAATAGCCTAAGTTTAGTGGCCCAGCGTACAGACATCCCAACATCCCGCGGCTATCGTGTAGCCGTCCTCAGCTTGACTTCATCTTCACTCTACTATCGAGAATCAACCATGCAAACAGAAACAATGAACGTGACCGGAATGACTTGCGGCGGATGCGTCAGCAAAGTGACTAAGGCACTGACAGCCGTGCCCGGCGTTGGCCACGTAGACGTATCGCTGCCCGGTAAGGCTTCCGTCGACTTCGACGAAAAGCTGACCTCTCGGGAGCGCCTGCAATCGGCGGTAAAGGATGCTGGCTACGGGGTCGCGACCAGCGGGCAGGCTGCCTCAAGTCAGACTAAGGGCGGCTGCTGCGGCTAATGCCGTGACGATCGTGGCGCTTATTGCGCCACGGGCAGATTCCGTTCCTGGCACCATCAGGCTTCGCCCGAAACATTCCCGACGCATTCCTAAGGGGATGTTTCAAAGCGGTCGCGGTCCTCGTTGCTGGATGAGCGCATGGACCCATTCCAGATCTCACCTTTGCTGCTGGCTCGACGGAGGCTACCGCATCGCATACTTCACGTACGAAGTGGCCTCGGGCAATTTTCTTCACATACAGTTCAACGGTTCGGCCTCACTTATGTCGGCTTCATGCGCCAAAGCCAAACCTTCCTCGGATGTCCGCATTGAGTAAAAACTACAGCGGGTTCGCCAATGAATCGGGATTGCGAATGTATTCATGCTGCGCTTTTCGCGCGGGCCTCCGGGACTATCCGTATGGTGCGCACGGATTGCCTTTAGGATTCGCTGTTTGTAACTTCGTCAAAATACCATCAGGGGCAGCTATTTGTGCAGCTGAAGTCGTGACTACATTATTCAGGGGAAGGTTTCACATCTGGTGCTCGCTGTAGACGATGCCATTCGCCTGCTGCACTTCACGCACATACCGCACGATCTGCTTAATTTCTTCTTCGGAAACCGATGGCTGCGCGGGCATATCACCGAAGCGCCAGTGGTGCTGCCGAACTCCATTGCGAACAGCGCGCGAGAAGGCCTCATCGGGATGATGGCCAGGGTTGTAAATGGTATTCAAGAATGATGGCCCCTTGTCCGTGCCAACGCCGTAAGTCCCGTGACATTTCGCGCAAGTGGCATCGTAGGCGCGTTGGCCTGAAAGTGCCATCGGCGACAACGCTGGCAGCTTCACCCCCCGAGCAGGCGGCGGCAAATCCCGAATGCGTTGCGACCATGCGAAGCTGGCGCCTGCGACCAATGCAATTGCGAGAGTGGCAAAGCTAATTTTTTTCCAGATTTTCATTTTTTTCCAAAATATTGAAGCCATGTCCTGCCTGGGGGAGTCATGCAGATCGGCATGTTTCTGCTACGTCGCTCTAGCTTTCACCCGAGGGAACCGACATCCTGTGCTTCGTGAGGTTGATGTTTGCGGCGATTTTTCGCGATGTGCGGCCCTGCCGAGTTTGAGCAGTGTCCCTTCCCGCAGGCGCAGTGCCAGATGGCCATCAAAGCGTCGGAACAGTCGATGAAGCAGGGCCGCGGCCTGGTCAAAGCCAGGCGTGGCCAAGCTAGAGTGAAGACGCGGCTGCAGGGCAGCGACATTTGCTTGATTGTTCATGCGGCGACTCCTGCTGCTGCCGGCGCGGCCGCAACGGTGGGTTTGGACTTGGCGCTCTTGATACCCGCAAGCACCGCCGAACGCCTTGACATCGACAGCGCGGCGATTTCGGAGCTAAGCACAAACGGGTCGACGACGTCGGTCGTGACGAGCTTCGCGGTGCTCATGTTTTCGTCGGCAAGCATCATCGCGGCTTCCAGCGAAAATCACATTTCGCCGCGCCCGACGCGATGGTTCCGGTGCGAAGCAACTGTCCACCCCACGTCTCCGCCAGCGGGAAATCGAGTCGGCACCAGGTTTGGACGCACAGTTCGGAGGCCTTGTGATGACCAAAGAATTCGGCGACCGGGCATTTCGTGCAATCGAAGGCAATCGTGCCGTCGTCACTAAGTACATCGTGCCATTCGTAGCCCGGCGCCCCGAATGGAAAGCTGCGAAAAAGGTCCGTCGCGAGCTTGAGTCGCTTGTGCGGATCGCGCGTAAACGCACTCGCCATGAGCAACGGCGGTTCACCCATCTGCACATATATTCTCCAGCCGATGTCGTAAATGAGTCGATGCGAATCAGCAGCAGAAATTCCGTGTCGAAGCAGTGCTTCATGCATGGCGAGCGTGGCGACCGCAAGATGGGTCGTGAACACCGCGCCCAGATTCGGCTGAATCGCGACGGACGGTTCAAGTTCGTAATAGCGCTCCCATACTTGATTCAAGAGCTCGCCGACGGGCACGCCGAGCGGTGTCGTCTTGAGCACCTCTTTAGCGTGGGGTTCGAGCAGCATTTGCCACAGCCCACCGTGCTCCAGTGAGCGCTGGAGCACGCCACCCAGTTGATCGCGCAATTCGTTGAAGACTTCAGCGGTCGCTTCCTGATCCCAAGTCTCGTCCACTGCTTCTGGCGGCAGAAACTCCCCGAGGAGCAGCAGTTCGGGAGCCAGTTGCGTTACTCGCCGTTTGAGCAGTGCGAGCGAAGCGGTGCGAGCGACATATTCGCGGGCGATAAACGGACGGGAAAGCGCCTCAAACCGTGCATCGGGAGCGAGTACGAAGATCAGCGACTCGGCGGTCGTGAGCGCTTTTGCGTGCAACATCAGTTCGCTTGGAAAAACGAAGCCATGCTCATATCCCGCCGTCATCATTTCGAGGTACACATTAGTGAAGCTCATCTCGCTGAGGCGGGAGGCATAGAACCTCTCGGCTAGTGCGGCGAAACGCTCGTAGAAGGCTTTTTCGTTGGCTCCGGGCAGCGCATTAGTCTGCGCCTTGAAGTGGTGGAAGGCACGGCGGGTCTGGCGTTGAACCACCGCGAACCAGTACAGGATGAACCGGTCCCTTTGCGCCGCGGTGAGCTCGCCATACATGCCGAAATCGAGCAGCGTAAAGGAGCCATCCGGGTGAAAAAAGATGTTCCCGGGATGAAGGTCGGCATGGAACAGACCATCGGAGACGAACATCTTGAGCATGACGTCAACAAGCAGTGTGACGAGCCCCTGCTTTTTTTCCTCGCTGAGCGAGGCGGCGGCCTGGTTGAGGCGCAACCCTTCGACCCAGTCCATCGTAAGCAGGCGCTGGCTCGTATGGCTCCAGTGGACTCGGGGGAACCTGACGTCGGCGCGACCGGCGAAGTTGGCCCGAAAGCGGTCAATAACACGTCCTTCCTGCGAGAAGTCCAGTTCTTGAATCGTGTAGCGACGGAACTCTGCAAAGAAATTGAGCAGATTCGTTCGCTCCATACGGCGGCGGAACAGACGGTAGAGCCCACGCAGCCCGAAGTCGATTGCATCGAGATCGCGACATACCAGCCGTTCGATGTCGGGTCGTTGAATCTTGACGGCGAGGACAGTGCCGTCTGGCAAGGTTGCCCTATGCACCTGCGCGAGTGAGGCTGCGGCGATCGGTACTTCATCGAACGTCGCGAAAACCCCTTCGACCGGCTTGCCCAGCTCGCGGTTAATTATTAGGCGTATTTCCTCGACCGGAACTTTAGGCGCGTGCTCTTGAAGCGCCGAGAGCGCCTCTACATAGGGCAGCGGAAGCACGTCCCGACGCGTACTCAGGATTTGACCCAGCTTGACGAAGACCGGGCCTAGCGCCACCAGGCGCGCCACGAACCTGACGGGCGCACCGTCGCTAGCCGCGCCTTGAGCAATACGGCGCATAGCACGATACTCTTGCTGTAGCGCCCATCCGATGGTGGTCAGGCGCAGCAGGTTCTGCATTGCGGTGTTTTTTGGCGTCGCCATTGCTTATTCCTGAATAGTCAGGAATGTGTTGCAGCCGCCGTCGGCACTTTGTCCCGTTTTGGATTCGTGGCCTGTGCGGGCGCTTCGGGCTCCGCACTCTTGCCAGGCTGACGGATGCCTGCCAACTTTGTGCGCTTGAGCAGCAGCGCGTTAATCGCGACGACGGCCGAACTACCCGACATCGACAGCGCCGCAATCTCGGGCGACAGTGTGAAGGGATAGAGCACCCCTGCGGCCAGCGGGAAGGCGATCGCGTTGTAGCCCACTGCCCACCAGAGGTTCTGATGCATCTTGCGCAACGTAGCGCGCGACAGCTCGATTGCCCCTACGATGTCGTAGGGATCGCTTTTCATCAGAACAACGTCGGCGCTGTCCATTGCCACGTCGGTGCCGGCGCCGATCGCAAAGCCGACATTGGCCTGAGTCAGCGCGGGCGCGTCATTGACGCCATCGCCCACCATGCCGACCAACTTACCCGTGGCCTGCAGCTCCTTGATCTTGGCGGCCTTCTGCCCGGGCAGCACATCGGAAAGCACACTGGTGATGCCCAAGTCGGCGGCGATGCGCTTGGCGGTGCCAGCGTTATCGCCGGTGAGCATCACCACCTCGATGCCGCGCTCGCGCAACTTGGCGACTGCGGCTTTGGCGGTGGGACGAATGGCGTCGGCAATGGCGATCAGGCCGATCACCTTGCCGTTCTGAGCCACGTGCACCACCGTCCTGCCTTCGCCTTGCAGACGAGCGGCGTCGGCCTCCAGCGGCCCGAGTGCGAGCTTCTGGGTGTCCATCAACAGGCGGTTGCCGAGGAACACCGTGCCAGCGGCGGTTTGCGCTTGTGCCCCCTGGCCGTCGATGCTCTTGAAGCCAGTTGGGGCAACGACCTTCAGCTTTGCAGCGCGTCGCAAAACCGCTTGCGCCAATGGGTGGGCCGAACCTTGCTCAACAGCCGCAGCGGCGAGCAGCAGCACGTCCTCGGAGATGCCTTCGGCCATGACCATGTCCACCACTTCCGGCTTGCCGACGGTGAGCGTGCCGGTCTTGTCGAAGACAATCACGTTGAGCTTGGTGGCATCTTCCAGAGCCGACGCGTTCTTGAACAGGATGCCGTTGGCGGCACCGAGACCGGTGCCGACCATCACCGCCATTGGCGTGGCCAGACCCAGTGCGTCGGGGCAGGCGATAACGAAGACCGTGATGGTCAGCGTCACCGCGAACAACAGTGGCTCGCCGATCCACCAGAACCACACCGCGAACGTGAGTAGCCCAACAGCAATGGCAGCAATCACCAACCACTGTGCTGCCTTGTCGGCGAGCAATTGCGCCGGTGCCTTGGAGTTCTGCGCCTCCTGCACCAGCTTGACGATCTGGGCCAGCGCCGTGTCGGAGCCGACCTTCGTGGCTTTGTAGCGGAACGTGCCGCTGGTGTTGATGGTCGCACCGGCCACCTTCGCTCCAGGGCCTTTTTGCACCGGCATCGACTCGCCGGTGAGCATGGATTCATCGACCAGTGAATCGCCCGACTCGACCGTTCCGTCCACCGGGATCTTGTTGCCGGGCCGGATGACGACGGTGTCGCCCACCACCACGTCGGCGGTCGCCACTTCGACCTCGGCGCCTTTGCGCAGTACGAAGGCTTTGGCCGGCGTCAGGTTCATCAACGCCTTGATGGCCGACGAGGCACCGGCGCGCGCGCGCATCTCCAGCCAGTGGCCTAGCAGAATGAATACCAGCAGCACAGAGACTGCTTCGAAGAACTGCTCGCTTTCAAAGAAAAACGTGGCACCGACGCTGAACGCATAGCCCGTGCCGACGCTTAGCACGATCAGCGTCGCCATGTTGAGCTTGCCCTTCAGCAGTGCCCGCCAGGCCGCGACGAAGAACGGCCAGCTCGGGAAAATCACGGCGGCGCTGGCCAGGCCGAAGAGCCACTGGTTCAGCGGCAAGCCGAAGGGCGGCGCAGGCGCCGTGAACAGGCCGCCCATGGGCGAGTAGATGAAGATCGGCACCGTAAACACGAAGCAAATCCAGAAGCGGTTGCGCATGTCGCGCACCATGGCGGGCAGGTCCATGTTGCCGCCATGGCCCATCTCCGCGGCCATGTCTGACGACATCGGCGAGGTAGATCCGCCATGGCCTGCGTGACCAGCGTGGCCCGTATGTTTTGCTGCCGCCTTCGGGTCCGCTGGCGCCGCCGAGGGCGACAGCCACGACCGCAGCCGTTGCAGGAGTGACGGTGTGTCCGGCTCGGCGGACTTCGGCGTGGTGTCCGACCGTGGGGCTGCAGCGGCTGGCGTCTGCGGCATCTGCGGCATCTTCATCCCGGCAGGCATGGCGTCGGCGTCTGGCTTTGTCGGCGTGGCTGCTGGTACAACCGGCAACGCTGGTGGCGCTGCAGCGACTGGCGTGTCCACCTGCGGGGCTTTCGACGCTGTGGGCGCGAGGGGTGCATGTTCGGCGGCATGGCCTGCCGGCGCGCTGTCGGACGCATGTCCATCGTGCCCATCGGGCGCGGAGGCTTCGTGCGCCTGCAGGCGCAATGTGGACTTGATGTCGGCGACTTCCAGCCGGGTTTCGTCGTAGCGCACCGTAGCGCTCGCGGCGGCGAAATTCACCGTCACGCTGTCGACGCCTGGCACCTCGCCGATCCGCTTCTCTACTTCGTCTACGCTCAACACCGACAGCATGGCGTGAACTTCGATAACGCTGGTCTTCATCTTGTTTCCTTCGTCGGCTTCATGTGCGGAGGTCCTTGCCGGTGCCATGAAGCCGGCCGAGTGCTTGAGGAGAATCAGTTCCGCGTTGGCATCTTGTGTTTGACGGGGGTCTCCTCATCGTCTGGACCATCCTCGTCGCGCACCATCTCGCAGACGGCCGACGTCATCGACATGTCATGACGCCAAACCCAGGCCACGGACAGAAACCGGTCGGCCTGGTTGGCGATTTCTGTCGAGGGCTGGAAGGACACTTCGAGTCCGGCTTCCACCTGCGTGACGTCATCGGGTAGCGAAAGGAACTCGCCAGTCCGTTCGTCGTGCATGTGCGGCATGAAGATGCCCAGGCCGTGGCTGGAAAGTCTGCGCAGCATCTCCTGCACTTCCGGCAACTGGACGGCTGCCTGGGCACTTCTCAACCGGGGCGGCAAACCCTGGACGGTGTTTCGTGAAAAAGTGGCTGTGGTCATGGTGATCTCCAGTGGAGCGTTGGCTGGCCCATTGCGAACTGGCTGGGTCGAATGCCAGGTGTTTTCTTGTTCAGTGCGGCAATAGGCCGGTGAGAGAGACGACGCGCTAACTCTTCTCCGCTATCGCCTTGTCCTTCGGCTTATCGCCCGCAGCAGCGTCGGGTGCCGCGGCGTCGGGTGCGGCGGACGGCTCGGCCGGTGGGGCCTCAGGCGCCGCAGGGGCGTCCGCTTTGCCTATGTCGCCATCGCCCGCCGGCCCGGCAGCGGGCGCAGCGGGATCGAACCCGCGCTGCCGGACGGCGGACTTGATATCAGTCGCTTCGAGTTGTGTCTCGTCATAGCGCACCGTGGCGTTGCCGACCGCGAAGTTCACCGTCACGCTCTGCACGCCGGGGACCTCGCCGATGCGCTTTTCGACTTCGTCGACGCTGAACACCGACAACATGTCGTGGACTTCAATTGCGCTGGTTTTCATGAGGGTTCCTTGGTGGATGGCTTTCAGCGTGCCAGGCGCTGCGACTGGATGCAGTCGGGCGTGAACTCGAACGCGATGTTTGCGTCGGGCTGAACCAGCTTGTTCTTCTTGCCGGCGTAATGCAGCCGCGACAGGATGTCGCGGATCAGGTTCAAGCGCGCCAAACGTTTGTTGTTCGTCCGCACGATGTGCCACGGTGCTATTGGTGTGTGGGTTCGCAGCAGCATGGCGTCGCGCGCCGCCGAGTACGCCTTCCAGTGCTTGACCGCCACCGCGTCGATGGGGCTGGTCTTCCACTGTTTGAG
>JBBRGY010000040.1:0-12749 GCA_038223495.1 Burkholderiales bacterium
CGGCCGCATCTTTCAGTCGAAACAAAAATGGATAGGCCGGCATGATTGATTCGGGTATGTACGCGCGCGGTTGATAGAGATGCCCCAAATGCCAGTCTTTGCTGGGCTGGCGTGCGCCGATATTGAATATATCTGGGCCGGTGCGCATCGAGCCCAGTAAGTGCGGTTTGTCATAGACGTAGTCCGCGGGCACCGAGGCCCGCCCCCAACCGCGCGAGAAGTCTGGAGCGAGATTGCGATCCCGAGGCTGCTGGCTGTGACAGTACACGCAGCCGTTTGCAACATACACCGCTCGTCCACGAAGCTGCTGCTCCGTATAGGGTTTGAGTCCGGCCGGAGCCTTCAGATCGCGTACCTGGATGTAGGGCAGGACAACGAGCGCAGCGGTGGCAACCGCCAAGGCCACCATCGCGCCTGAGACAAGCTTAAGTTCATTTTCCATGTGCCAGCTCCTTCGATTGCCAGAACAGCGCAGCGCCGGTACGGTGCGGCCCGAAGCGCAGGGCCATCGCAAAGAAGTGGCCGACGAACACCAGATGTCCGAGCGTCATCAATGAGCCACCGACACTACGCGACTTAAGCCACGGCGCGGTTAATGTCACCGATTCGTTGAATGATCGGGCGGCGTCTAGCATCGCCATCCCTTGCAACCAACCGCCTATGCTCAGGCCGATGAAGTAGATTGCCATGCCCACCGCCGAAAGCCAGAAATGCAGCGTAATCAGTCGCGGGTAGGGCCACTCCCAATCCAGCACACGCGGCAGCATGAAATAGATGGCGCCAAACATCACCATCGACACGAATGCGTACATGCCAAGGTGGGCGTGGGCTACGGTAAAGTGGGTGAAGTGAGTCACTGTGTTGACGCTGCGTAACGCTTCAAAGGATCCTTGAACGGACGACGCCAAATACATCAATCCGCCAAACATCATGAATCGCAGCGTCGGCGAATAGCGCGCCAAATGCATCTGTCCCTTGAGCGTTCCCTTCATGTTGATCGTGAAGGCGATTACCGGGATGATCATCATCACACTTTGCACGATCGATAACGTCGTCAACCAACCGGGTATCGGTCCGCCGATCAGGTGATGGCCACCGACCTGTCCGTAAAAAAACGCAAGGGTCCAGAAGCCCAGTAGCGACAAGTTGTATGACACCACCGGTCGCCCGATGATCTTCGGAAGAAAGTAATAGATCGCACCCACAGACACGGGTGTGAACCACAGACCGAGCGCATTGTGCCCGTACCACCAGTTTGTCGTGGCCTGCTGAACGCCCGTGTGTACGCCCGGTAGATTGGCCACAAAAAACAGCACGGCGAACCAGAGCAGCGCGGCAATCATGTACCAGACGCTGACATAGAGGTGCTCAACGCGGCGGTTGACGAGCGTGTAGAGCGCCGAAAGAATGATGAGTGCGAACCCCGCAAAAATGAAAATGTCGATCTGCCATGGGATTTCTAAATATTCCATCCCGTCGGTCCAGCCCGCCGCGATCGCACCGATGCCCGCAACAATGCCGGCATTGATGAAAGTGCCTCCGACCATTGCCCAGATCGCACCGTGCAGTCGTGTACGCAGGAGCCGTGGAAGCACCCAGAGAATTACGGCGAGAGCCGCGTTAGACGACCAGCCGTAGATCACGGCATTCAGGTGAACGGAACGAATCCGCCCGAAGCTCAACCAGGCCTGCTGGACTAACCAATCGGGCTCGTGCAGCTTGAACGAGGAGATTAGGCCAGCGAACGAACCAATGAGCAACCAGAAGCAGGCAAACGCGATGAACATAAACACTGGGAAAGCGCTTGAGCGATCCGCATCAACGCGATCTGCAATCTCGGCAGCGTCGACCGCCGGCACGGCGCCAGTTTGCACGGCCGCTTGCATTTTGTGCTGCTCGTCTCCTGAGAGCGCGGGATCATCGATTTTCCCGACTTCTCCACGCGCAAAAATCACCGAGGCGGCGGCTGGATTTTCGACCAACAGTCCTTTTCGCAACGACCATATGAACGCGAAAAGCCCAATGATGGACAGCAGGAATGCCCCTAAAAGGCTCAGGATGGCGCTGTCCATTACGAGCTCCATCCAGACGCGCTGAGTTTCGCTATTTCCACATTCATCGCATGCTCCTTGATCGAAAACTCCGTGGTGCGGTGACGACGCGTCGCGCCAATGGATTGGCGTTGAAACAGCGTTTTTGCCGAAGAAAAAAATTGGCAAATAGATGTGCGCAATGATGCGATAGTAGCGTTCAGGCTCGGCTTAAACAACAGGCTAGCGCTCATGTCGTGCCCATTCGATGCAGCGCGACGGGTCGGATTGATGCGGTCGTCGGCCCTGCAGATCTGGGCAGAATATCCGCCAAAGTGAATTCATCGAGATGCGCCAGAAAGCGCTGTAACGCCCCATCCAACACGCTGGTCAATCCGCAGCTACCAGTAATCACGCAGGTGTTGCTGGTGCCGAAACATTCGACCAGATTAAAGTCTGGTTCGATGCTTCGCACCACCGCGCCCAGATTAATGTTTTCGGGGAGCTGCGCCAATCGCATGCCGCCGCCTTTTCCACGGACCGTGGTGACCCACCCGCGCAGGCCTAACTGATGCGTTATTTTCATGAGGTGCGCCTCTGAAATGGAATATGTCTCCGCGATTTCGGCAATCGTGCAAAGTCGATCAGAGTGCTGCGCAACGTGCATCAGCAGCCGCATTGCGTAGTCGGTCATCGTTGTTAGACGCATT
Organism: Burkholderiales bacterium; assembly: GCA_038223495.1. Lineage (GTDB taxonomy): Bacteria > Pseudomonadota > Gammaproteobacteria > Burkholderiales > Casimicrobiaceae > Casimicrobium. The sequence continues at coordinate 2,741 of JBBRGY010000040.1, forward strand.
GTGATTTCCCGATCACTGGTTGGTGCGCTGGCTGAGTGCGGCAGGTACGCCTGGCGGCACCATCGGTTTTGATGTGGGTGCGTCGATACGAGCGCGAATCAGCATCGGAAAGAAATGCCAAAGGTAGAGCACGAAGGCGAGCACCCACGCCGCAGCTGATACGTCCAGCGCAAGCGGCGAAAACGTCGAAGGTAGGAGCGCCACGAGGCGCAGTATGGCGGCCGCGATCACCAGAACGTATGCGGTGACCATGCTCCAGTCTGTTTGTAGAGGCCGTCCCAAGTGACCCAGTGCGGTTCGCGTGACCATGCCGATAATCAACACGGAAAACCCTGCCACCCCGATCACATGTACTGACCAGGCAGCTCGCTCGACCCAGCCGACAGTGTGAGCTGCGGCGACGATGAGCCCCACGCCGAGTGAGGCGTAGCCAAAGTACAGAATCCAAAGCAGAGGTTTGTGCAATACGGCCCACGGTTTCCAGGAGATCGTTTGCACCAGAGCCAGAATGCCGGCAATCACCAGTCCGATTGCCATGAGCTCGGGGAGGTTTAGCAATCCGAAGGCCACGGCGAGCGCGCACGCAGCTAACTGCCAATGTCCACTTTTCGTGAGCATCGGAATCTGCAGTCCCTGCGTCGCGCGCATGGCGAAGAATGGAATGACTCGACGTGCCACCAGAAGCGCGATCATCGCCATGCAGAGAAGGCCCGTTTGCAAGCGCGCCATAACCAGCAGGTAGTCACCTTGTCGGACGGCGGCGAGATAAAACGCATCGACTATACCCAGCCCCAGCACCAGTAGTGGGACGCCATAGTTGCGCTGACTGCGAGTCTTGTAAATGCATCGACCCATAGCAAGCGCTGCCCAGACGAAAAACGCGACTTCGCTGCAAGCGCCGATCCAGAAAGCTTCTTGCGTCGGTACGAGATAAGCCACGCGTGCCGTCACCCAAAGCGCTGTTAGCCAGCCGAGCGGGCGACTTTTCATGGGATTGATGCCTGTCCAGGTGCCAACCGCAGTGAGCAGAAAACCGACAGCGATGGTGGCAACGAATCCCCACAACATTTCGTGAGCATGCCAAAGCACTCCCGGAAGCGGTCCGTTCAACCATTGGGGCGCGTAAACCCACAATGCGATTGAGACCGCCGCCCATAAGCACCCCCCGAGATAAAGTGGGCGAAATGCCAGCTCAAGAAAGGCACGCCACTGCGGCGCATTCGCCTTGCCGCGAGTGGGTTCCTCAATCGTTAAGTACTCAGCCATGGGCTAACTCACCAGGCATTGCTTCAGGATCATGGCTCAGCTGATAACCGTACCACAGGCTTCGCGCAATACGCCGCGCCATCACGTTTGCCTGTTCACGCATGAGGGGATTGGGTTGTGCAGCGGTGGTTTCATAAAAGAGTGCGAGCCAACGTTCAAAAAGGTCTGCACTCAAGCCAGGTAGGGCGATATGCTTGGGCATAGGTGTGCCTTCGAAGCGTCCCGTGCGGCGCAACAATGATGACCAAAAATCCACGAGCTTCGCAAGATGCGAATCCCAGCTATGGACGTGGTGTTCAAAAATCGGCCCAAGAATTTCGTCTCGCCGTACGGCCGAATAGAAAGTGTGCACAAGCTGCGCAATTTCTTCTTCGGTGCAAAGGTCTTCGACCACGATGTCCTTTCGATGGCAAGCGCCAGACAAATAGAAACGTTAAAGATTTATTTATAATATATCTTATGGTGAGGTCAATGACAAGTGATCTCCCTGAACCGAAGTCGTGCCGTAGTAGCTGACGTTGTCCGCATAGTGAGCAGAGAGGAGTCAGCAGCACTGCGGTTGTAAACGACGAAAAGTCGTGCTCGCCTTGTTTCTTCCATCCCTGCCTAGGCAGATATTGCGAAGTAGATTGCTCCTATTTTCACGATTCGGCATAATCGCACTGACCACTATTCGGGTGATTTATGCTGAACATTTTGCGCGGCTTGAGAGCACTTTTCGCGTTGGGAGCAATCACGTGTCTGACATACATGGTGGTCGTTTTTATCTGGTGGGCGATCGCGCCCTCAGCCGTCATGGGCCGGGCCGCGACGCTTCACCTTTGGCTCATTTCTTTCCTTATTTGCGTTGTGGGATTTCAGTTGCTGCGGCGTCCAATCAATCAGCTCGATGCCCGGCGAAATGGAATCAACGGAACACCTCTCCTACCCACCCTGTGGAAGCTGTAGGCACACAGCCTTGAACTAGGCGTTGAGTGAATCCTTTTCCGGTGAAGTTGAACGCGTTTGTAGTGCGTTTCAAGTTATCTGGTTACCCAGCATCCGCTAAACGGCAAGCAAAAAAATACCGCCCGAAGGCGGTGAGGGGGGAGGAGGAGGCAGGCGCGAACGGATCGACGGGAACGCGCTTCTGGTTATTAGTGGACGAATTACTTCATCAAGTTACGTCGGGTCAGCGCTAGCGACTCAGGCTAAGCAGAAATGTGACGGCGGCAACCGCCAGGAAGATGTAGAAAAGAATCTTCGCAATGCCCGCTGCACCAGCGGCTATTCCACCGAAACCGAAAACAGCGGCAACGAGTGCGATAACCAAAAAAATGATGGCGTACTGCAACATGATTAACTCCCTAATGAGCGGTCGTCAAAGCAACCGCGATAGAGAGAATTTAACGGGGCACCGTGGAAGGTGACATCAGAGGCGCACGACAGCTTCGGTAGGTCAGGCGCACATACGCCGTGTAGTCCTAACCCTACGTTGCCTGTGCCGCGACCTTGGGAATGACCGCTTCGATTCGAGTGCCTGTCTGAGGACTCGAATTGACACTGAAATTGCCTCTGAGCGCACTGATTCGGTGACGCATACCAGTGAGTCCGTGCGTGCGCACCTTTAGCACAGAGACGTCGAAACCACGCCCGTTATCCACGACAGACACCTCAACGTGGCCGGGGTAATCGTGTAGCGTGATCACCACCTCATTAGCCTGTGCGTATTTTGCGACGTTGGTCAACGACTCCTGCACCAACCGGAAAATTGTCAATTCAGCCTCGTCTGGTAGCTCAACATCCTCAACGTTTAGCGTGACCGCAATTTCCGATCTTTCGCGATAGTCACGTGCCAAAACCTCCAGAGCCGCCGTCAGCCCCAAATTGGAAAGTGACGAGGGTCGTAAGTCCTCGATGATGCGGCGTTTCAGCTTCACTACATCGTTTATCGTCTCGTTTAAATGAGCTAATCGAGCGATGGCTTTATCGCTGCCGGGCGGCAGACTGGCTTTCGTCCGGGCGATGTCAAGTTTTGCTGCGGTGAGCAATGCGCCAAGCTCATCGTGCAGTTCGCGCGCCAACAACTCACGTTCTTTTTCCTGCACCGTTTGCAGATGGGTGGCCAGCTCAGTGAGCGCATCAGTGCGCTCATGCACCAACGCGTCCAGACGCTTGGCTTCACTGGCCAACGACACCTGTTCGCGTTGTGCCAACCGTTCGACCTCCTGCGTTTTGCGCAAATATTGATAGAAGGCGAACACGCCCAGAAGTGCGGTCAAGGCGATTCCGATGCGTGACAGGTCCAGACTACTATGAATTTTTGCGAAGTTGTCGGACATTTCGTACGTTGCCGTGTCCAAAAGTTCGTTCGCAGAAGCGCGCACAATGTCCATCTGTGCATTTCCCACACCCGTCTCAAGCACCGCTAACCATTTTTCCGCGTCAACGCTCACGTCGCGAAGTTTCACCGACACATCCATCTCGCCCATCTTGCGAGAAATCGCACGAGACAGGTTCGCAAATGCCTGGAGTGACTTGGGTTCATCGAGGTATTCAGCACGGAGTTTGTCGAGCGTAGTCGCTACGGATCCAACGGCTGTGTTGTAGGGTTCAAGGTATCTTTTTTGACCCGTCAATAAATAGCCGCGTTGACCGGTCTCAGCATCGAGCATTTGTTGCAGCAAAAGGCCAATGCCCGCGCGCTTTCGTTGCGATTCACTCGCTTTTAGCGCCGCTTCGTTGGACTGTCGGAAGCCCATTTCGTTGATCGCCATTAACGCCGCCACCACGAGCACGGCCAACGCCAACGGGAACAAATAATTGCTTCGCAGAAACTTGACGATTGCAGGTGCGCGTAGGACTTTCATTACGGTCTGATTTCGGAATGGCTTGGAGGTTGGCGTTAAAAAGGGATTCTGTCCTACGTTCGCGTCGATTCTATGTGTCTAGACTTGTTGCCATCTCATGCAAGTACTCCCAAATGATCAAAATCAAGATTGGCCTAGTCGATGATCACGCGATTCTGCGTAAAGGGATCCGTGCCTTCCTTGAAGAGGACTCGGAATTCGAAGTCGTTGCCGAGGGAGGCTCTGGACGGGATGCGATTGACATGGTGCGTAAGCATGATCTCGATGTGCTTTTGATGGATATTTCGATGCCAGGACAGTCTGGTTTGGAGGCGCTCGCGATGATCCGCGCCAAGTCACCTGACGTGGGAATCATCATCTTGAGTAGCTACTCCGAAGAGCAATACGCGGTCAGCCTGATCCGCCAGGGAGCGAGCGGATATCTCAACAAGCAATGCGATCCTGAGAACATCACGACCGCGATTCGCCGGGTCGCAAGCGGTCATCGATACATCACCCCGGAGGTTTCCGAATTGCTGGCGCAGCAACTCAATCGACCCGAGTCTGGCGAACCTCACGAGCGATTGTCTGACCGAGAGATGCAAGTATTTACGCGTCTGGCGAAAGGCCATAAGGTGACTGACATCGGCGAAGCGCTATCGTTGAGCGTCAAAACGGTCAGCACCTATCGCACTCGCATCATGGAAAAGATGGGTTTGAGCAGCAATAGCGACTTGACGTATTACGCGTTGAAGACGAAGTTAATCGACTAGAGTGGCTGCGGTCACGCTGGCGAAAGTGCTTTGCAGAAATCGATCAAGGGTTCGATCTCGTTAGTTTTGTCAAAAACCTTGTCTGCGCCTAACCGAAGGCATTCCGCTCGCACTTCTGGCGTCGAGTAATTTGACAGCACGACGACCTTCTGGGTGCTGGGGCGTTCGCGAAGTGCAGCTACAACGGGAATGCCACCGCCCTGCTTGAGGAACAGATCCACGATGGCTACGTCCCATTGTTGGGCGTTTGTCGCCAACCACGCCTTGGCACCTTGCTCCGTTTCACTGGATCCAACCGTCACCGATCCGACGAGTTCAGCCAGTGTTTCCGTCAAGCTTTCGCGAATGATCGGATTGTCTTCAACGAGATAAATTCGCAACATTAAAACTCCGGACGATACAAAACAACCGCACGCCGAACTCCATCCGTTGAGCGATCATATTTGCAAAATCATACGGCTTCGTTTGGAAGGCGGATATAGGAGGAAGCCTACATTTCGGCAAATTCAAGGCAAAAAATAAGCCTTCTGAAACGGTCAATGCTCCTTAAAACAGATTTTCCTGCTGGGAAACGCACAGCGCAGCGTTATAGATATGGTCAGAAACGCTGCGCTTATTGCCCGCGAATCGCCAAATATCACACAAACGCGACGCACTTCCGATAGCAACTATTGCCTATACGCTTGCAATTACAGGGGCTAGAGGGCTAATTATACAAAAGTCGACTTTTTCTTATACTGAGCGCTATGCCCTGTGCAATAGCAGTTACAAACGAAAGCTGTACTGAGAAATCGCGCAAACTATCGCTCACGCAACCTACGCATTTCGTCAGTTCGAATGAAGATCTAAGCCAGTGAAGTCTAGGCGAGCGTCCTGACCGAAGCCTCGCGATCCCAGAAGCGCAATTTGGCCGCTGCAATGAAGCCTTTGGCGTCAACGGCATTGACCACGCCCGCATCACCCTTAATGCCCGCGTGTTGCAGCAGCGCGATCCCGCCAGCGTCCAGCGCAATAGCCTTCAGGTGCCCGAACGCATCTCGCACGAAATCAATCGCCGCCGCCTCAGCGCACATGGCCTTCGCCCCCTTCGTGCTCAGCACAATCGCGACCGCGTCAAACATCACAGAGGGCGTTCCCGCCAATTGACCAACGGCAGGTAACAACGATCCATCAGCGAGCGTCGCGCCACCGATCGTCGGTGCGACTATCTTTACGCTGGCTCCGGCTGCCATTGCCGCCTTTTTCAGTGCGGCAATCGCGGCACCGTCGGAGCCGTCTGCCACCAAAATCCCTACGGCGCGACCTTCGAGCGTGGCCTTCATCTTGCCGATAATTTGCAGCGCGGGCGAACGCGGTAAGTCCTGTATCGGCGTTGCCGCTTTCGGGGCAGGGGGCAGCGATGCCATGCCAAGTCCGTCTGCTACGCGTTGGGCCAGTGCTGCCTCGATATGGCGCAGGTGACCGACGATCGCTTCCCTCACATGTGGATGCTCAACCTTCGACAGCTCAAACACCAGAGCCGAAGCCAGGTGGGCTTGTTCATGTTTCGTTTGGCTGAGATAGAACTGGCGCGCCTGACTGTAATGATCGGCAAAGCTCTCAGCGCGGATTCGACCTTTCGTTTCCGACGTATCGCCGCCTTCATACACCGCTGCACTTCGAAATCCTGCCATCGGCGACTCACGCGGCGAGTCAGCCGCCAGCGAGCTCGGCTCATAATTGACGCGACCTTTCGGACGACTCATCTGCATATGTCCATCACGCTGCTGATTAGCAAATGGACACTGCGGCGCGTTCACCGGGATCTGATGAAAATTCGGCGAGCCCAAGCGCGATAACTGCGTGTCGAGATATGAGAACAGCCGCCCTTGCAACAGCGGATCATTGGAAAAATCGATTCCGGGAACGACGTGGGACGGACAGAAGGCGACTTGTTCCGTCTCCACAAAAAAGTTATCGGGCCAGCGATCGAGTATGAGGCGACCGATGATCTGTAAGGGCACTAGTTCTTCAGGAATGAGTTTCGTGGCATCCAGATGATCGAATGGAAACGCGTCTGCTTCGGCCTGCGTGAACAACTGAACCGCAAAATCCCATTCGACAGTTTTGCCGTCCGACAATGCTTCGAATAAATCGCGGCGATGGAAGTCTGGATCAGCCCCGGCGATTTTGACGGCCTCATCCCAAAGGGTTGATTGCAGACCCAGCTTCGGACGCCAGTGAAATTTCACAAAAGTCGATTCGCCCTTCCCGTTGATCAGACGAAAACTGTGCACACCAAAGCCTTCAACCATGCGCACCGACCGCGGAATGGTTCGATCCGACATGATCCACATCACCATGTGCATTGACTCAGGCGTCAGCGAGATGAAATCCCAGAAATTATCGTGCGCGCTCGCTGCCTGCGGAAAGCCGCGGTCGGGTTCCATCTTGACCGCGTGAACCAGATCAGGGAATTTGATCGCGTCTTGAATAAAGAACACTGGGACGTCGTTGCCAACGACGTCCCAGTTGCCCTCTTTGGTGTAGAACTTGATGGCGAACCCGCGCACGTCACGCGGCGTATCCACGGAACCTGAGCCACCCGCCACGGTCGAGATGCGTGTGAACGTCGGCGTCTTGACGCCAACTTCAGTAAGCACCTTTGCCGTGGTGTATCGATCAAGCGATTTTGTCAGTTCGAAGAAGCCATGCGCACCGCTGCCGCGCGCATGCACGATTCGCTCTGGGATACGCTCGTGATCGAAGTGCATGATCTTCTCACGCAACACGAAGTCTTCAAGTAGCGTCGGGCCACGTGGACTGGCGCGCAGCGAGTTCTGGTTATCGGAGACAACCGTTCCCTGATTGGTGGTGAGCGCGGGGTGGTCGCCATTCGCGCTCTGATGCAGTTCGCCACCAGCGCCAATTTCATCGCTCGTCAACGATGCTTTTTTGGGCGCTGCTGCCGATTTGCTTGCCTTCATTTCGGCGCTCCTCGTGCCGCAAGCAGTTCTTCTTTACGAGCGGCAATTCGTGCGCCCAACGCGTGCATGTCAAGGGACGTCGCCTTTGCCTTTGTAAACATTTCGCCTTGTTCCTCTTTGACGTGGTGCGTGACGTATTCAGCCAACACAGTAATCCTTGCGTCAAACATATCGCCATCAGGATCTTTGCCTTCTACCTGCGCGATCAAATCTTTCATCGTGGCGTGTTCGACAGTTGCTTCTGGAACCAACGTGCGGTCCTTCAGCGCCTTTTGAACTGCGGGATAAAAAATTTCTTCTTCAATCTGTGCGTGTACCGAAAGCTCCGTACAAATCTTCGTCACCAGCGCTTTCTTTTTGGCGGGTGATCGCAGCGTTTTGTACTCCGCAAAGAGCCCTGCGACTGCCTTGTGATCAGCGCGAAGCAGCACAGTGGCGTCTGTTAATTTTTTTGTTGCGGCGGGCGATTTTTTTTTGGTCAAGGAGGTTGCCATAGGTGTCTTTCAAAGATTGATTAGAGGTTTTTTTCAGTGCACGAAAAGTGCGATCAGAATGATGATTGGAATGGGTATGCCGAGGAAGAACAGCAATAAAGAACGCATGTGAATCTCCTAAAAACTAATTTGAACTGCGCCTCTAGGCGCGACGTTGGCGACCACCATAGGTCGCGGCGAGACTGGCGCAGAAGGCACCAATGAGTAACGAGATGAATAACCAAAGCGCCGAGTAGGCCGATGCTTTGCGCGCCTTGTCGGCGGCTTCACGAGCGGCGACTTCGGCGTCTTTTAGATTGGCCTGAAGGCGACCGTACGCGTTTGTCACACGTTTCTCCGCGTCGGCCTGGTTAATGCCAGTGCGCTGAGAAATGACCTGACCAAGGTAGCGAGAGTCGTCCGGAAGCAGTTCGCCGGTTCGTATCGCATTTGCGAAAATATTTGTGGTCTCGGTGGCGGTATTCACCGTGGATCGATCAATGTCATTTGCCGTCGCCGGTGCACTGCCAGCAGGTGCGACCGAAGTGGTGTCTTTGCGAAACAACGTGTCGACCAGATAGCTTAAGGAAGCGCTAGCACCCTGGGTCGGGCTGGTGCTTTCGGCGTTTGCCGTTTGGACGGACTTTGCTGCGCCCGCTGCGGCAGCCGTGGCTGTAGCACCACCAGCTACTGCGGCTGTCACTTGAGCGCCTGTCCCCACAATGGAGCCGATCACCGAAGTTAGCAGTGCTGCGGTCGCCAACGACGCGACGGCCCAAGCTAAAAAGCCATGCGCCGTATCGCGAAAGTAAGCTTCGTCGCTGTGAACGGTTTTCCACTGCGCGCCGAGTCGCCCCGCGATATATCCGCCCATGCCCGATGCCAGGAGTTGTGTCACGGTCAGCCAGGCGATCGCCGTGATGCCGAGTGCGCCGGCACTCATACCTTCACGCGTCCACGGCGACACGGACGCTAGTCCAAGGCCTGTACCCAGAATCAAAAGAATGAGCGACAGGGCAGCGGCTGCAGCGGCTCCAGCCACGATGGCGCTCCATGAGACAGCGTGGTCAACGTCGTGAGTTTCGACGCGGTCCCGTGGGATCGCATTGACATGCAATCCCAATGGGTCCGCAGGATTACGGGATAGTGTTTCCATCAATAAATCTCCTTCGATTTAGGGTGATTTGAGCGGTACTTCGTACGAGCAAATCGTAAAGAACACCCAAACGACGCCCCATCGGACGACTTTTGATGTTGATGTAGGAGAAACACTACTGCCCATCAACAAAAGAAATTTGCACCGAGAGGTGTAGTTGACTAACTTTCAGCAGTCCGCGTCGGACTGTAGGCAAACGCCGACAGGAGCGATTTACGCGGATTACAGCAACGTAACGTCGCGCTGATTACGCTTCCGCCAGACCTCACAAAGGTCCTTACTACCGACTATTTGAGGAGCGCGCAGTGCGCCAAATCAGACTCTCGTTGCATCGACGCGAATAGCCCGGAGTGATCCTCCACCGAACGGTTACGCGCACAGAAATTGTCCGACGCTTTATACGCCGCCGCCAAAGAGCGTTGCGATGCGACGAGTGGCGATGCGAAAACAGGCTGCGTCAACGATGCGAAGGTAAAGTTCGCAAAGAAATAACGCGCGTTCAACCGCAACCCTACGAGAACCGATGGTTCCCTGCCTTCACAAGAGC
>JBBRGY010000041.1:0-12711 GCA_038223495.1 Burkholderiales bacterium
GAAGGTTTCGACTGGGACGGCATTCAACTGGCGCTGGAAAAAAATCGCGCCAAAGGCAAAACGGTTGCAGGTGGGTCGACCATCACGCAACAGCTCGCGAAGAATTTATTTTTGTCGCCTGAGAAGAGTTATCTGCGCAAAGGGCAGGAAGCGATCATCACGTTGATGCTCGAACATATGCTCGATAAAGAGCGCATCCTTGAGCTCTACCTAAATGTGATTGAGTGGGGCAACGGCATCTTCGGTGCTGAGGCCGCTGCGCGCCGCTATTACGGCGTTTCGGCCGCACAGCTGTCGGCAGAACAGGCCGCGAAACTTGCCGCAATGGCGCCAAATCCGCGTTTTTATGAGCGCAATTTGGGTGCACCTGGGCTGCGTAAAAAGACTGGAATTATCCTTGCGCGAATGCCGCAGGTAGAGCTGCCAGACTGATCGAGCCGTTGCGCCGCCAAGCGCATTCTGCTGGCGTGGGTGCGCCATTAGAATTGAGGTTCTGTTTCCGCAAAATCCCTCCTTGGAACATTCTCCTCCATGCCCGAAGCCCTCGAAAAAGAGTCGCTGGTCGCTAATAGCGCGAGCGTGGATGATGCGCTCACCGAAGCGCTAGGCGACGTCACGACGCTGGTACGTCAGTACCGGCTGTTGTCGGGTTTTGCCGAAAGCCTTTCCGACACGCTCGACAATCCTTCGCAAAACCCCGTGGTGCAAGGCGTGCTCACGCATCTGCGGGCTGCGCTAGACGACCTACATCCGGCCGACGTTGCGCACATCCTTGAGGCGTTGCCGCTTGACGAGCGCATGTTCGTCTGGGATCTGGTGAAGGCGGATCGCGACGGCGACATCCTCATGGAGGCGTCCGACTCGGTCCGCGAAAGTCTGATTGCGAGCATGGATGCCCCGGAGCTAATGGCTGCGGCAGCGACCCTCGACACCGATGAGCTCGCCGATCTGGCGCACGATTTACCGAGCGACGTGGTCGAAGCCGTCAAACGCACGCTCGATCCGGAAGAGCGCGAACAGTTGCGTCAGGCCATGTCGTATGAAGAGGACATGGTTGGCGCGTTGATGGACTTCGAGATGATCGAGGTGCGCTCCGATGTGACGCTCGGAGTCGTTATGCGCTATTTGCGACGTTTCGAAGAATTGCCAGCCAACACTGATAAGGTGTTCGTGGTGGATCGCGACGATAAGTTGCTCGGCGTGCTGCCGACCAACGTGATTCTGGTCACCCACGAGGATGCGCTGGTAGCGGACGTAATGGTCGCCCCGAACATCGTGTTTGAACCGACGGACCAAGCGGACGCCGCCGCCGCTGCGTTTGAGCGCTACGACCTTGTGTCGGCGCCCGTGGTGGACGCGAAAGGCGAACTAGTGGGCCGAGTCACCGTCGCGCAAGTGCTCGATTTCGTGCGCGAAAGTGCTGAAGAGGATATGCGCCAGCAAGCGGGCTTGCGCGACGAAGAGGACATTTTTGCGAGCGTATGGAAGAGCGTGCAAAACCGCTGGCAGTGGTTGGGCTTGAATCTGATTACGGCGTTTGTAGCGTCGCGCGCGACTGATTTGTTTCAGGGCTCGATTGCCAAATTAGCCGTGCTCGCAGTGTTGCAAACGATCGTCGCAGGAATCGGCGGAAATTCGGGCAATCAAACGCTCACCATGATCGCGCGCGCCATTGCGTTGGGCCAAATCGGATCCGAACATTTTCGCCGTCTCGTCAAAAAGGAGATGACAGTCGCGGTCATCAACGGCTTGATCTTCGGCGGCGTGATTGGCGTGGTCATTGGATTGATGGAAGGCAATCTGGCGCTCGGACTGGTGCTGATGCTCGCCATGACGCTGAATTTGATGCTCGCTGCGGTGATGGGCGTCGTCATTCCCATGTGGCGCTATCGTCATGGCAAAGACCCGGCAGCGGGCTCCAGCGTGCTGCTGACGGCCGTCACGGATACCGGCGGTTTCTTTATTTTCCTAGGACTGGCGACGCTGATTTTGCTGCACGGGAAAATGTAGCGGCGGCGTGCGCACGACGTTTGCGCCAGAACTTTTACTTCAGCTCCCAAGCAGCGATGCGAGTTTTGAAGCGCACTACGCGCTTACAGCTTTTGCATAAACCCCATATTTAACCGGGGCTAGGCACGATTTAATGCGAAAGTCGATAACTGACTAAACCGCGAGCTAGCCCCAATGCAAACGCCGTTTCAGCCGAAAGCTTATGCCTTTGTTGATTTGAATTTCACGACCGTTTGCTTCTGTTCACCCAGCTTTTCGATGCCCAGTGTCATGACGTCGCCCGGTTTCAGGAACACCGGATTTGGTTTCATGCCGAGGCCGACGCCCGGAGGGGTGCCAGTGGTGATGATGTCGCCCGGTTCCAGTGTCATGAGCATTGAGCAGTACGACACGATCGTCGCGATGTCAAAAATCATGGTCTTGGTACTGCCGGTTTGCATGCGCACGCCGTTCACGTCGAGCCACATGGCGAGCTTGCCGGGATTGCCGACTTCATCAGTAGTTACGAGCCACGGACCAATCGGGCCGAAGGTGTCAAAGCCTTTGCCCTTGTCCCAAGTCTGACCGCGCTCCATCTGAAACTCGCGTTCTGAAACGTCGTTGATCAGGCAGTAGCCGACGACGTGATTCAGCGCATCCTTTTTGCTGACGTTGCGAGCTTGCGTGCCGATCACGACACCCAGCTCAACCTCCCAATCCGTCTTCAGCGAATTCTTCGGCAGCATCACGTCATCATTCGGACCAACGATGCAGCTCGTCCACTTATTGAAAACGACCGGTTCTTTGGGAATTGGATTGCCAGTTTCCAACGCGTGATCGGTGAAATTCAGACCGATGGCGATGAACTTTTGTGGACGCGCGACAGGCGAACCAAGGCGCGTCTTCGGCTTGACCAGCGGCAGCTTGGCCGGATTGATCTTTGCGATCTTCGCCAAGATTTTGGCTGTTAGATTTTCGCCATTCCAATCGTCGATGATGTCGACGACTGAGCGGGCATTGCCGTCCGCGTCGATGATTCCGGGTTTTTCCTGGCCGGGTTTGCCGTAACGGATGAGTTTCATGGGTTCGCTTTCTGCTGGTTTATCAGAGTTTGAAATTGAGAGTTAGATCGTGATGCCGCCATCAATCATGTAGGCGTTGCCAGTGGCAAACGCCGATTCGTCGGACGCGAGGAACACCACTGTCGGGGCGATTTCTTCGGCCTTTGCCAAACGGCCCATCGGCTGACGCGCAACGAACATTTTGCGTGCTTCATCGATGTCGCCTAGTGCGGCCATACGGTCATGCAGCGAGGGTGTATCGACGGTGCCGGGACATACGCAGTTACATCGAATGCCACCTTTGACGTAATCAGCGGCGACGCTCTTCGTCATGCCAATGACGGCTGCTTTAGTTGCGCCGTAGACGAAACGATTCGGCAAACCTTTCACGCTGGAGCAGACGCTCGCCATGTTGATGATCGAGCCACCGCCGTTCGCGATCATGCGCGGCAACGCCGCCTGAATCACCTTGAATGGCGCACGAACATTGAGGTTGAACGAGAACTCCCAGTCCTCATCGCCCGTTTCCATGATCGTGCCCTGATGCACAAAACCCGCGCAGTTAAACAGCACGTTAAGCGGCGGCAGTCCTTCCAGCGTGAACTTGATCTCCAGATCATCCAGTACGTCGAGCTTTTGGGTGATGATGCCGGGGTACGCCTTGAGTGTCTCGAGCAGCTTCAGGTTTACGTCGGTTGCATAGACAGTTGCGCCCTCCGCAGCCATCGCAATCGCCGTCGCCCGACCGATGCCCTGACCTGCCGCAGTGATCAGGCAAATTTTGCCTTTAAGACGCTCTCCCATGTTCTTCCTTTGCGCTGTGCGCTTTAGCTTCGGGGGCACCTCTAAAGATTCATTTTTGGGGATGCGGTGTTAGGCGCTGGGCGCGCAGCAACCGGAATGTACGCTCTGGTACATGAGGATTACGAGCACCCAGCAACGACACAACGCGCCCCACAAATGATTCTTTAGAGATGCCATTCATTATAGGAACGACGTAGCATTAGAAATCCTCTGCGTTTCAGTCAACCGCCATCATGCTCACCGCCGCCCAACTCACGATCCGCCTGCACCCGAACGACGACGTGGTCATCGCACGCGTGCAACTCATCTCCGGCACGCAATTGCAAAGCGAAGGCATCAGCGTCAAAGGCATGGTGCCACCCGGCCACAAAATCGCGACTAAGGCTATCGCGCAGGGCGCGCCGGTTCGGCGCTATAACCAGATCATCGGATTCGCGATCAAGGCGATTGCAGCGGGCGAACACGTGCACGTGAATAACCTCGCGATGGGCGACACGTTCGAACGTGACTATGCTTTTGGTGTCGATGTGCGCCCGGTTACACCGGCCAATCCGCAAGCAAAGTTCATGGGGATCAAGCGCGCTGACGGACGTGTGGCAACGCGTAACTACATTGGCCTGTTGTCCACTGTGAACTGTTCAGCGACCGTCTGCAAACTCATCGCTGATCACTTTCGTGGCGATGCACTCAGGGACTACCCGAACGTCGACGGCGTGGTCGCCGTCACGCACTCGGTCGGCTGCGGTATGGACGTGCACGGCGAAGGTATGACGCTGTTGCGGCGCACGCTTGCCGGATATGCGCGGCATGTGAATTTCCATTCGATTCTGGTGATCGGTCTTGGCTGTGAAGCCAACCAGATCAGTTCGTTCAAAGCGGCCGAAGGGCTCGATGACGGACCCAAATTGCATAGCTTCAACATGCAGGATGTTGGCGGCACAGGCAAAGCAGTCGCTAAAGGCATCGCGCTGGTTGAGTCGATGCTGGTCGACGCCAACAAAGCCGTGCGCGAATCGGTACCCGCATCGCACATTACCATTGGGTTGCAATGCGGTGGCAGCGACGGTTACAGCGGCATCAGTGCTAACCCTGCACTCGGCGCAGCCGTGGACTTATTGGTGGCACACGGCGGCACGGCGATCCTCTCCGAAACACCGGAAATTTACGGTGCAGAACACCTGCTCACACGCCGTGCCGTGACGCGCGAGGTCGGTGAAAAAATCGTCACTCGCATCAAGTGGTGGGAGGAATACACCGCGCGCCTCAAAGGTGAAATGAACAACAACCCGAGTCCCGGAAACAAGGCCGGCGGGCTCACCACCATCCTCGAAAAATCACTCGGCGCAGTGGCCAAAGGCGGCACTACGCCGCTGGTTGACGTGTACGAATATGCGCAGACTGTGGACAAACACGGCTTCGTCTACATGGACACACCGGGCTACGATCCGGTTAGCGCGACAGGTCAGGTGGCGGGCGGCGCGAATCTCATTTGTTTCACCACCGGGCGTGGTTCCGCCTATGGTTGCAAACCATCGCCGTCACTCAAGCTCGCGACCAACAATATTCTCTGGAATCGACAGGAAGAAGACATCGATATCAACTGCGGTGACATCGTTGATGGTGGCGTGTCGATTGCTGACAAAGGACGCGAGATTTTCGACATGATTCTTGCGACTGCATCAGGTAGAGCCAGCAAGAGTGAGCGCTGGGGTTACGGAGCGGACGAGTTCGTGCCGTGGTACATCGGCGCGGTGATGTAAGCAATGGACGTCGCTGGGTCACCTCTACCCTCGATGGAGAGTGTTAGGGTTAGGGGGCGGTCGTTAGCAGCGTACGGTTATCTTTGCTGCGCTCGCGTCACTGGCTGCAAGCGCGTTACATGAGCGACCCCACGCCTCGAAGCAGCCTCTACCGAAAAGAGGCAATCGCTCACCAACGTGAGCGCGCCTGGGGTGAACTGGTGGTTTCCACGCCACGCATCGCCCGTGTTTTTGCGTGGGTCGGCGTATTGCTCGCAGCGGCATTCATCGCGTTTCTGGCTACCGCGCAATACACGCGCAAAGCCCGCGCCCCGGCAGTCCTTGCCTACGCGAATGATCCGGTGCTGCTGTCAGCCAACGAAGCGGGAACCGTGACTAGCGTTGACGTAAAAAGCGGTGATCGGGTTAAGGCGGGGCAACGACTAGCGACTATTTCTACCGAGCGAACAGCGGGCGGAGAAGCGGTTTTCGCTGCTGGCGCACGAGACGCCGAAGCGCGCCGTGCAGCCATCTCAGGCGAGCGTAAACAGGCTCAGGCGCTGATCAATGCACAGCAGATACAAATCAAGGCTCGGTTAGACGCGTTGACCGTGGAGGACACGCAGCTGGGTCGTGAAATCGATGCGCAGGCGGATCGTGTGACGCAACTCAAAGTGCAGGTGGAACGCTATCGTCAGCTTGCTCGCGACAAATTCGCACCGGAGCTTCAGGTGCAGCAAAAGCAGGACGATCTTGCCGAACAGGTCGTGCGACTTGAATCGCTGAAGCGGACGCGAACCGGTATCCAGCGAGATCTCGCGATTGCGCGCACGGAATTACCGACATTGCGCGCTACGATGGAAGGCAAGCTCGCGCTCTTGTCGCGCGACGAAGCGACGCTCGCTCAATCTTCTCGCGAAAACCTTGCGCGCCGCGCGTACGAAGTCACCGCTGCGAGCGATGGCACGGTTGAGCGCGTGATCGCGATCGCTGGGCAGTCGGTCATCATCGGGGCACCGCTCATGCAAGTACAAACCGGAGCAGAGGTGCTGATGGCGGACATTTACGTGCCGACGCGCTCCGCGGGCTTTCTGCGCGAAGGTCAGACCGTGCGTCTCGCCATTGATGCGTTTCCGATGGAGCGCTTTGGTCACGTGAAGTCCACCGTGAAAGATGTCGGTCGTAGCGTGATCGCGCCGGGCGATTCACAGCTTCCTGCGTCTGTCAAAGACCCTGTCTTTCGTGTGCGCGCCACACTGGCAACACCGTCGATCACCGCCTACGGTGAGACCTATCCGCTCAGGAGTGGACTTAGCGCGCAGGCCGACATCTCGCTCGACCAGCGTCCTTTGTATCTCTGGGTGCTTGAGCCCATTCTGCGTTTGCGGGGGCGGCTATGACCCACGCGCAGTCGAAATTCAACAAACTCAATTTCTTCCGCCGCAGCGTGCCGTTGATCATGCAGACAGAGGCTGCGGAATGTGGTCTCGCGTGCCTCACGATGATTGCCGGTTTTCACGGCATCGAAACGGATTTGCAGTCGATGCGGCGCGATCATTCGGTGTCGCTCAAGGGCTCCACGCTGAAGAGCCTGATCGACATTGCCGACAGCATGAATCTCGCTGCGCGACCTTTGCGCGTCGAGTTGACCGCAGTCGCACAAGTGCGGCTTCCCGCCATCGCGCACGTGGACTTCAATCACTTCGTTGTGATCACCGGGGTCGGTAAAAATTCAGTGACTCTGCATGACCCAGCGCGCGGCGCACGCACCATTGCCCTCGCCGAATTCTCGAAACACTTCACGGGCATCGTTCTGGAGTTGACTCCGACGCCGAGCTTTAGTAAACGAAAAATCGTTGAGCGTTTTTCGATCTGGTCGATTATTGGGAGCGCGCGTGGTTTTCGCGGAGCGCTATTTCGACTCATCGCGCTGGCGCTCGCGTTTGAAGTCTTCGCGCTCGCGATGCCGTGGCTCACGCAACTTACGGTCGATGAAGTCATTGTTTCGGCTGATCGCGACTTGATGACGGTGCTGGCGCTTGGCTTTGCGTTGTTGATATTGATCCAGGCGGCCATCAGCGCGCTACGCGGCTGGTTGCTGTTGCATCTCACCAGCACATTGTCGCTGCAGGTCTTGACGCAATTGTTCTCGCACTTGCTGCGCTTGCCGTTGGCATTCTTCGAGAAGCGTCACGTCGGCGATTTGCTGTCACGTTTCGCCTCTATGGACGCGATCCAGCGCACGTTGACTGGAAGTTCGCTCGAAGTTCTAATTGACGGCGCGCTCGCGATCAGTATGTTCATTGTGATGGCGATTTACAGCATGCAACTCACGCTTGTCGTGCTCGCCGTTGCCGTGGTTTACGCGCTCTTGCGTTGGGCGCTGTTTCGCCCCATGCGCGAGGCTGTGAACGAGCAGCTCATCTTCGCGGCCCAGCAGCAAACGCACTTCATCGAAAGCCTGCGCGGCATGCA
Organism: Burkholderiales bacterium; assembly: GCA_038223495.1. GTDB lineage: Bacteria > Pseudomonadota > Gammaproteobacteria > Burkholderiales > Casimicrobiaceae > Casimicrobium. The sequence continues at coordinate 8,069 of JBBRGY010000041.1, forward strand.
GGCGATCAAGTTGCACATGGGCGAGGCGGATCGTCTGTCACGCTGGCAAAACGCTGTGGTTGACACAGTGAACGCCAGCATTCGCGCGCAAAGCCTGACGCTGACTTACAAGACGGCGAGCTTCGCGCTGTTCGGCCTGGAAAACGTTTTGATCATGTGGCTCGGCGCACGCGAGGTGATTTCGGGTGGTTTTAGCGTCGGCATGCTGCTCGCCTTCATTGCTTACAAAATTGTGTTTGTGACGCGTTTGTCGAACCTGATCGATAAGTTCACGGAGTTCAAATTGCTCGATCTGCACGCCGAGCGTGTCGCCGACGTGGCGCTAGCTGGTGTCGAAACGCGAGGTCAGGCACCCGCACCGGATCTTTCGAAGGCGACCTGGGTGGTCGAAAACCTCGGTTTTCGCTACGGCCCGCACGATCCGTTCATATTCCGGAACGTGAGCTTCGCTGTAGAGCCGGGCGACAGCGTGGCGCTAACAGGCCGTTCCGGGGCAGGAAAGACGACGTTGGCCAAGGTTGTCGTGGGCCTGTTGCCAGCCACGGAAGGCCGTGTGCTGATTGATGGGCTGGATATTCGGGAGATTGAGCCAACGTCCCTGCGCGCGCAGCTCTCAGCCGTGATGCAGGACGACTACGTATTCGCAGGATCGATTTCAGACAACGTCAGCTTGTTTGATACCGAGGCTGATGCTGCACGAGTGATTGATTCGCTCAAGGCTGCCGGGTTGTGGGAAGAAGTGGCACGGATGCCAATGGGTACCGACTCGCTGGTCGGCAACACCGGAAGCGCGCTGTCCGGAGGGCAGCGCCAGCGTCTACTGCTCGCTCGGGCGCTGTATCGCCAACCAAAGTTCCTGCTGTTAGACGAGGCCACCAGCGCGCTCGATACCGAGCGCGAACAGGCCGTCAATCAAGTCGTCAAAAACCTCGGTATCACTACGCTACTCATCGCGCACCGCGAATCGACGGTGGCTATGGCGGTGAAGCGCGTGGAACTTGGCGCTCGGGACGGCAACTAACCCCGCGACTAGTACGTGTTGACGACAGTCTCGCCGCCGCCGATAGCGACTATTTCGATGTCGAGCAGAGCACGGAAATCGACTTGATCTTGAGCAAGTTCAGCGGTGGTTTCAATGTTCGTGTTCATGATGAGGCTCCCAGATTGAATTTGTTAATTTTGCTATGTGGCTAGTAGGTGTTGACGACGGTCTCGCCGCCGCCGATAGCGACTATTTCGATGTCGAGCAGAGCGCGGAAAGCGACTTGATCTTGAGCGAGTTCAATGGTGGTTTCGATTTGCTTATCCATGACGTGATCCTTAGGTGGTTTGGCTTTTGCTGTGAGTTGGAGGAGAATCTGGTACGTACTATGCCATTGTCATCGGGAGAAATGCAAGTGGAAACGCAAGCACTGGTTGGATTGATTGACGCCTGCGTAACAAGCTTTGATAGCGACGGCATTGAAGACTTGGTCAATCAGCTCAGCGTCGATTTGCCGTCGCTCCTGAAATCGGGCGAGGAGGAGAATTTCAAGCTGGTTGTGCAGAGCGCACGACTCATCGCATTTAGCCGCGATCCGCGACCGGTTGCCACTTGCGTGCGAATACTTTTGGATGTCTCGTCTGCGCACATTGCCAGGGCACGTACGCAGGAGGCAATTCCATTGGTCGAACGAGCAATGGATCTCGCTGACGATCATCACCTCAAGGCAGAGGCACGACGGGCTTGCAACGTGTATTCCGCAATGAGTACGGACGCTGGCGTTCCGGCCAGAGGAGTTGAATTTGCGTTGCGATCTGCGGTAATCGCCCGAGAGTTGGATGATCAAATTGGGGTTGCGGCTGCTTTTGCTAACTTGGTTGCAGCTTTGTACGCCATGGGTCTTTATCGCGAAGCGATTTCAGTCGCCTTGCGTGTGATCAAACGGTTCAAAAGCAATTCGAATTGCACGCCCTTTGTAGCGATCGCCCGATCCAACCTTGCGAGTGCAGCGTTGGCATTGCAGCACTTCTCTCTCAGCGCCGAATCTGCCAAAGAGGCGTGCGAATTGATGGGCTTGCCGCGCGACGCGCATGGCGTGTTGAATCGCATCGCTACCGAAGGTACGTGGTTAAAGAGCGCCATCGGACTCAAGGACGATGAGGCCATTGCGGCACGCATGCAATTAATTCGTGGACTTGCTGATGCCTACAAGTCGCCACGGACGCAACTTAATCGCGACCTGGCCGAGGCTGCGTATGAAATTTATTCTGGCAACCTCACTGTCGCCGTAGCGAAACTGCTCGAATTGTTGAAGCACTCTAAAGCGTTGCCTGGCCTCTATCGCGACAACCTAGCTTTGCTCGTTCGTGCCTACGAAAAGGGCAATGATCATGCGGGAGCGCTTTTGTATCTCGGCGAACTTGTAGAGTTCCTCGGCAAGTCTCAAGTCGCAGCCGTTGGACGTCAGCTTGAAGTAATTCGCGAGCGTATTCAGACTCCAATGCCAGGAAAAGACGACGTGCGGGCGGTGATCATGGCGATCCAGAAAACACCTTCTGCGCATCGTGAAGAAATTGAAGTTCCCGAGTCGCTTTATCGTGATGCCATGGAGCGTCTTGCAGTGTCTGCGGAACTGCGCGAGGATACGCTCGGCCGCCATGCTTACCGCGTCGGCCGACTCACCGGTTTGCTCGCGAATTCGCTGGGTTACGGCAACAAGTACATGCAGGAAATAGAGCTTGCGGCGCGGTTGCACGACATCGGCAAATTGGGCATTCCGGACGGCCTCTTGATGAAGCCCGGCAAGCTGACTGACGCAGAGTTCACGGTGATGCAAAAACACACCGTGATTGGCGCGCAGATTCTCCAACAGTGCACGCATCCGGCCTTCCGACTCGCCGAACAAATTGCGCTGAATCACCATGAAAAATGGGATGGCACGGGCTATCCAAAAGGCCTCAAAGGCGAAGATATTCCTGAGGTTGCGCGCATCGCGGCACTCGCCGATGTGTATGACGCGCTGACGCATGTGCGTTCGTACAAGCACGCATGGACGCACGCCGAGGCGGTCATCGAAATTGAGCGTACTTCGGGCACCCATTTCGAGCCGCGCATGGTCACCGCATTTATTGGATTAGTGAATCATTTGCGTCGTGCGCACGGTGATGCATTCGATGATTACCTGTCGGAAGGCGGGAAACATTCCACGTTTATTCAGGCACGCGATGAGATGCATCGCATGTTGAACGACATGGAGCCGTTGTTGCCAGGGGAGCTTTTGTAAGTATTTTTTGGTTCCCCAGAAAGCTTTTTCTGTTATCAGCTTTCGGCCTGCAAGCCATTTAGATAAAGGGATAAAGCAGATAGTTTTGACTTCCCGACAAATGGCAAATCAAGCATCTAGCCCCAGTGAAATATGGGTTTAGCGAAAAAGCCAATAACTATTTGTTGTATTTTTGCAACAGAAAGTCACTAATTTTGTTGGCTTGAGGCTAAATTTTCGCGGCTTCTGCGCGCAGGATCTGCAAATTTATTCATTTCGTGCGGCACTTTCCGCACCAATCGCGTCAATTCGCACGTCGGACGTAAACTGATGCTCATTCGGCTCAAACGAGTCAGTTTGTTCAGGCTTTGTTTATGTTTGAGTTCGACACACTTTCTCTGCATGCGGGTGCACGACCCGACCCGACGACGGGCTCACGTGCGACGCCGATCTACCAAACTTCATCCTTCGTATTCGAAGATTCAGATCACGCGGCGGCGCTTTTCAACATGGAGCGCGCGGGGCATGTTTACTCACGCCTCTCAAATCCAACCAATGCGGTGCTGGAGGAGCGAATCGCTGCGCTTGAAGGCGGCATCGGTGCGATTGCGGTCGCATCGGGGCAGGCCGCGCTGCATCTGGCCATCGTTACGCTGATGGGTGCGGGCGGTCACGTCGTCGCCAGTCGGGCGTTATATGGCGGTTCGCATAACTTGCTCGATTACACATTGCCGCGATTTGGCATCGAAACCACGTTCGTTGATCCGGGTGACCTCGACGCGTGGCGCGCGGCGGTGCGTCCCAACACGCGACTCTTCTTTGGTGAAACACTCGGCAATCCCGGAAATCTGGTCATTGATATTGAGAAAGTCGCTGCTATTGCGCATGAGGCGTGTGTTCCGCTGATGCTCGATTCGACGCTCACGACGCCCTATCTCATCCGCCCGTTTGAACATGGCGCGGATATCGTGTTTCATTCTGCGACCAAGTTTCTGCAGGGGCACGGCGTGGTGATTGGCGGGTTGCTCGTGGACAGCGGGCGATTCGACTGGTTGTCTGATAGCGCGTGTAGAAATTTCCCCACGTTGTCCGCTCCGTATCACGGGTTTCACAACATGGTGTTTGCGGAAGAGTCTTCCACTGCTGCCTTTCTATTGCGTTGCCGTCGCGAAGGCGTGCGCGACTTCGGCGCGTGCATGGCACCGATGACGGCGTGGCAAATATTGCAAGGCATCGAGACGCTGCCAGTGCGGATGGATCGGCACATCGCTAACACGCGCAAAGTGCTGGAGTTTCTGCGAGCGCATTCGTTTATTGGCGCTATCGCCCATCCTGAATTGCCCGAGCATCGCGACTTTGAGCTGGCGAAGAAATACTTTCGAAAGGGGGCGGGAGCGG
>JBBRGY010000042.1:0-12519 GCA_038223495.1 Burkholderiales bacterium
CGCACGATTATGCGGCACCTCGCCGCCGTGAAGCTCGACGAGTTGACGCGCGGCGGCAACCGCGTTCTTCGCTTTGTTGCGAAAAAGGCCGATGTTTTTGATGTGCTCCATCAGTTTTTCTTCGCCTAACGCAACGAGTTCCGCCGGCGTTTTCACGGTCGGAAAAAATCGGCGCGTCGCGATGTTGACCGCTTTGTCAGTCGTTTGCGCTGAGCACAAAACGGCAATCACGAGTTGAAACGGATTGCCGTACTCTAGCTCGGTCTTTGGATTGGGGTTATCTGCCGCCAGTTTCGCGAAGATGCGGTGGCGCTTTTCAGCGTTCATGACCGCGCCTTTGCTCGCGCCAGAATATCCGCCAGCAACGCCTTTTTATCTGGCAATATTTTTGGCGCATGCGCTTCTGCTTTGGCTTCTGCGCGTTCGGCAAAGCGGGTTTTGTGCGCCTGATATTTCTGCCGCAACACGGTCGCTTGTGGATCGCGGTGTTCAAGCGCCGCGTGCACGCGATTAGCGGGCGATGCAATAGGTTCAAGTGAAATGCAGTCGACCGGGCAAGCGATGATGCACAGCTCGCATCCCGTGCAATCCGCCGCAATCACGGTGTGCATCCGTTTAGTGGCGCCAACAATCGCATCGGTCGGGCACACGGGGAGGCAGGCGGCGCACCCGATACACGCGGCCTCGTCGATCAGCGCCACATGCTCTGGAGCGTAGGCGTCGACGTCATCGGCGAGTGCAATCGCTTCGTGGGCCAGCAATGCGGCCAACGCCACGCGCGTTGCATCACCGCCGGGCGGGCAGCGATTGATCTCTGCATCGCCTGAGTGCATCGCCTCCGCATAGGCGTGGCAATCGGCGTAGCCGCAGCGCTGGCACTGCGTTTGTGGCAACAGCGCGTCGATTGCTGCAACCCCCACTATTTTCGGAACGATTAACATCCGTCAAATTATCCTAGAAGAAGATCGGATCGATGGAGGACAACGCTCTGCCTCGTTTGGAGACTGCGCCGGGACTGCGAATTCCCGGCACGTATGGCCCATTGTCGCGGTTGGCTGCCTGGGCAACGCAGTTAGCAGGTTGGAGGATCGAGGTCGCCGAACCCATGCCCGAGAAGTGCGTCATCGTTATGTATCCACACACCAGCAACTGGGATTTTGTATTTGGCTTGCTGACGAAATGGTGCGTCGGACTCACGTTTAAGCGTGACGCGCTTTGCTTTGCGGGCAAAGAGAGCCTGTTCAAATGGCCGTGGGGTGGTTTCTTTCGCGCGGTCGGCGGTTTTCCGGTCAATCGCGGCTCGGCATCCGGCTTCGTCGACCAGATGGCAGCGCGCTTTGCCAACGAGCCACGCATGCGCTTTGTGATTGCCCCAGAAGGAACGCGTAGCTATGTGCCTCACGTGCGATCCAGCTTTTATTATGTGGCGCTGGCGGCGAAAGTTCCGATGGCACTTGGCGCGTTCGATTTTGCGAAAAAGCGAGTCGTGGTCAATAGGTTCATTACCCTCAGCGGCGACGCGGGCGCTGATCTTGCCGCTATCGCACGCTACTACCAGACACTTGGCAATCAGGGTGAACAACCTGACCGCGCGGCACCTTGGACGTTTCGAACTTAGTGGCATCGGTTTGACAGGCGAGCGTGATCGGACGACAATAAATTCCCTCTAGTGATTTGGTGTTTCCGACGTGTACGTTGGATAACCTTGAACAAACACTGGACAGGCACTGTGCCCGCGTTTCAGCAGACGGCAGATCGGCAGCGGCGAACCATACCCACGGGCAGGGTGCACGGCAGCAACAAACGGGGACGGAATGACACCATCGCAAGCTTCGACGCCGCAACCGGCCTCAGACAGGTCGCGTACGCGTGCGTCATCCAAACGTTTCGAGATCGGCGCGCCCGATGACGACGCGCCGCTTGCCACACTGATCTACCAGAGTTCGGCGACCTCCGAACTTGGGGCAGCCGAGCTTAAGCAGTTGCTGGAGCATGCACGCACGCGTAATCGCGGTCTGTCAATTACCGGAATGCTCGTTTACGACGAGGGGAATTTTTTTCAGTGGCTTGAGGGCCCCGTGTTGTCGGTGGACAAGCTATGGCGATCCATTCAGAACGATCCGCGCCATCGCGACGTGCGTGTTCTAGGGAAACACAGCATTCCGGTGCGACTGTTCGGCGATTGGGAAATGCGGTTGGCGTACCGTACACCTCAGGGTGACGAAGAGGGCGAACATACGGCCACGATCGAACATGAAACGGGTACGCCGAATATTTTGGCCGGTTTCTCCAATACGGTGTCTGCGCCACCGGATTTGGTTGAGCGCTTGTACACGCCGGATACGTTGTTTCCGGAGGTTTGGGTCGGGTTAGCAAGGCTGCGTAGCCACCTGTTACCCGGCGAACAAGACGTGAGTATTCCTGCGCTGGAAACGCTTGATCTGGTAAGCGAACTGGCAGTGCGTTCCATGCAAAGTGATCCTGAGATGGCTGTCAGCTTTGTCGATTCTCTGCTCGCCCAAGGCTTGTCCGCTGAGTCGATTTGCCTTGATCTCTTCGAACCGGCCGCGCGTCATATGGGTAAGCTATGGTCTGAGGAGGCGTGCTCAGACATGGACGTGACTGCCGGTGTGTGTCGGCTTCAGGCGCTCACGCGGCATCTCGGAGCTGCTTTTCGCGTAAGAACCGTCGGCACTGATGATTCGCGATCCGTTCTGCTGGCAACGCAGCCGGGCGAGCCGCACATGTTGGGCGTCGGTCTCGCCGCACAATTTTTCTGGCAAGCGGGATGGAATGTGCTCTGCGAGTTTCCTACGTCGGACGACGCGCTGGCGACGCTCGTGAGCAGTCGCTGGTTCGATCTGCTTGACCTTTCGTTGAGCGGTGTGTTTACCCGAGAGCATCGCTTGCTAAAGATGAGCAAAACGATTGCTGCCGCGCGTGCTGCGTCGCAAAATCCGGCGATGGTGGTGCTGGTGAACGGTCGGGTTTTTCTCAATCGCCCCGAGCTTGCCGTAGTCGTTGGCGCTAATGCGGCGTACTCGCGCGTGGGACAGGCCGTTGGCAAGGCCAACAGAATGTTTAAGCCGGCTGGTTCAAAGGCGTTCATCGCCACGCAGCGCGTGCTGCGCGAGGTCGAGTGCCGGGTAACGGAAACCGCGACGCTGCCAGTGCTGCCTGTAGGCTCGCCTAACCGCTGACCGCAGCGAGTCGGCAGGTTCGCTCGTGGCAGGCTAAACCTCGCCGTCCATTCCCAATTCGTGAATCTTTCGCGTCAGGGTGTTGCGCCCCCAGCCTAGCCAAACGCTCGCTTCGATGCGGCGACCCTTGGTTTGCGCGAGTGCGGAGCGAATCATCGTCGCTTCAAATTCGCGGGTGAGGCGTTCGCCCGGCGCGTGTTCGCCTTGCTGGATGGCCGACGCCAATGAGACCGAAAGCGCGTCTCGCCAATCGGAGCGAGTCGTTTCGTCGCCTTTGCCGACAGCGACGTAGTCAGACGTCCTTGCGGCTACGACATGCGTTGTTTGCGTGGAGTGTGGCATCGTGGTCGGCAACGAAAATGCCGCTGGCGTCTCGTGCAACGGCTCGACGTAACTTGCCGGAATCGAAACACTGTCTGATGGCACTGAAACGCGAACTTCAGGGGGCAAATCATCGACATCCACCGACGATCCAGGTGCCATGACGGTAATCCAGTGGCACACGTTTTCGAGCTGGCGCACGTTACCTGGAAACGCAAAGTTTTGCAGCACCTGCATCGCAGCGGGGGTCACCGTTTTTACATCGCCGCCCAATGCTTGAGCACTCTTGCCCAAAAAGTGTTTCATCAGTAACGGCACGTCGTCGCGCCTTTCGCGTAACGGTGGCAAACGCAGACGCACCACGTTAAGTCGATGTAGCAAGTCTTCGCGGAACAGACCGAGGCGCACGCGCTCGTCAAGGTTTTGATGGGTTGCGGCGATGATGCGCACGTTCGATTTCATTGGCGCCTGACCGCCAACGCGGTAATACTCGCCGTCCTGGAGCACGCGCAATAAACGTACTTGCAGGTCCGACGGCATATCGCCAATTTCATCCAGAAATAGCGTGCCGCCTTCGGCTTGCTGAAATCTCCCCTGACGCGTGGAAGCTGCGCCAGTGAACGATCCGCGCTCATGACCGAAGAGTTCACTCTCAAGCAAATCTTTCGGAATGGCGGCGGTGTTGATTGCGATAAACGGCTTGCCCTTGCGCGGGCTGTGTTCGTGCAAGGCACGGGCAACAAGTTCTTTTCCAGTCCCAGATTCACCTGTGATCAGTACCGTAACGTGTGACTGCGAGAGACGACCAATGGCGCGGAAAACATCCTGCATTGCAGCGGCTTTGCCTAGCATCTCGCGCTCACCGGCGGCGGGCGTCTCTGATGCCTGAACGGGCTCAGCGACTGCGGCGGCTCGACGAATCAGCGCGAGCGCCTGTTCCACGTCAAAAGGCTTCGGCAGGTACTCGAACGCGCCCCCCTGAAACGCCTGCACAGCAGTATCAAGATCGGAAAACGCCGTCATGACAATCACCGGAACTTGCGGATGCGCTGCCTTGATTTTCTTCAGTAACGAGAGCCCAGATTCCCCTGGCATGCGCACATCGCTGACCAACACCGACGGCGTTTCCTCTTCGATCGCGTCCTGCACGTCACGCGCATTATCAAAACTGCGATACGGAATGCCCTCGCGCGTGAGCGCTTTTTCCAGAACCCAGCGGATGGAGCGATCATCGTCCACGATCCAGACATTTTTCATGCTATTTTTCTTTCGGTCGCGTCTGTGTCGGTTGGATGGTCGAACGGCAGAATGACCCGGAACTCGGTGTGTCCCGGTTCGCTGTCGATTTCAATCGCGCCGTAGTGTTGCGCGACGAACGTTTGGGCGATGGACAGCCCCAGACCAGAGCCCGTGCCGTCGTGACGGGTCGTGAAAAGTGGATAAAAAATTCGGTCGCGTATATCGGACGGGATGCCGGGGCCGTTGTCGATCACGGCGACTTCAAGCGCCATGCGGTACCGACGGCGTGAGAGCACGACCTGACGTGCAACGCGTGAGCGCAACGTGACGTGCGGCGAGGTCACTGATTCCGTTGACTGACAGGCGTTTCGCGCAATGTTTAACAACACTTGGGTGATTTGTTCGCCATCGCATTCGACCTCGGGCAGGCTCACGTCAAAGTCTGCATTTAGCGTGTGCGTTGCACCGAATTCGTTTCTGAGCAACTGCAAAACGCGATCCAGCAAGCGGTGAATATCTGTGCGTACGTAACGCGGCAACTTGTGTGGCATCAACAGCCGGTTGACCAGATTTTGCAGTCGATCAGCCTCAGAGATGATAACTTGCGTGTACTCGATCAACTGCGGCGAAGACAGCTCGCCTTCAAGCAGTTGCGCCGCGCCACGTAGACCGCCAAGCGGATTTTTGATCTCGTGCGCGAGATTTCTGACGAGTTCGCGATTAGCCTGATTTTGCTCGGCGATCTTTGCCTCGCGAGCTATTTTTAACTGCTGGTCGATGTGTCGGAATTCGACGACCAGACGGGCGTCATCATCCTGCTCGATTTCGAGGAAAGTTGCAGTGCAGTTAACCAGTAATTTTGAGTGGCTGGTATTCTTGCCCGAGAGGTGAAGCTCAAGCTCCTGCTCGGTATAGCTGGCGCGATAGGTGAGGGCGAGATCGAGCGCAAGTATCAATCGTTCGCTGTCACGAATCAGATCGGCCAATCGCGCACCGATGAGTTGGCGGCGCGATTGAGCAAACAAATTTTCAGCGGCGGGATTGGCGTAGCTGATGCGATGGTCGAGCCCAAGCAACAGCACTGCTGTTGAAATGAGTTCGAGGCCGCCGGTTTCTAGCATGCATCTCTTTTAGCAAGAAGCGGGCCGCACGCGTCGTGTTTGTGGGGGTTGGAAGTCGAACCGCGATCAACGCGTAGGGAGTGCACCAAAGTGCGCACCATCGGTCTGCTTTATCTGATGGTTGAAATTGCGAGTCGTGGTGCACGCTTTGGCACACGCCCTACGTCGCTACGTCGAACCAACCTACAGTTTCAGGTTCGCCAATTCCTGCTTAAGCGCCACTACGTTCCTGCCATGAACGCGCAATGTTTTTTCGAGCTGCTTGACGCGGTCGATGTATTTCGGGGAGCCTAAGCCTTCGTCGGCCATTGGCAACGGCTTGCCCTCGTTAAAGCTAGCACGCGCTTCATTGAGCAGTTTTTCTTCCGAAGTGAGTTCGTCGATGAGCACTTGCCGACGCGTGCCGTCGCGGGTTTTTTGTGTGCCAGCATCGACGGAGGCCATTGCCGTGCCCGCGCTGGCGTTATTGCTGGCGTTGACGGTGCGTCCATTGACGGTAGCGGTTCCCGTAGAACCTTTGTTCCTGGCCGCCTTGTTGCCGGTGCCCATTTCGGAAAGCGTGTCGCCGGAGTTCATGCGAACCGCGCCTCTTTTGGGCTGGTTGGTGTATTCCACCGCGCCGGTCGCAGGGTCGACGTATTTGTAAATTTCACCCTGAGCCGCAGCGGTGAAAGCAAGCGCTGACGACACAAGGGCGATTGAAACGTTGGACTTCATCAATAAAGTGTATTCAAAACAGAGGGTTACAGCAATACAAAAGTAAAAAAGCAGCCGAAGCTGCCTTTTTATGAGTCATCTCCCGCCGAAAGGTTTCAGCGCTAGGTGATTTAGCCCTAATTGACAGGCTGTAGTACATCTCGAACTCGATGGGATGTGTCGTGGCGCGGAAACGCGTGACTTCTTCCATTTTGAGCGCGATGTAGGCGTCGATCATGTCGTTGCTGAACACGCCGCCACGAGTCAGGAATTCGCGGTCTTTGTCCAGATATTCGAGCGCCTGATCGAGTGATGAGCAGACGGTTGGGATCTTGGCATCTTCCTCTGGCGACAAGTCGTACAGGTTCTTGTCAGAAGGCTCGCCCGGATGAATCTTGTTCTGGATGCCGTCCATACCGGCCATCAACATGGCGGAGAACGCCAGGTAGCTGTTCGCCAACGGATCCGGGAAGCGCACTTCGATGCGGCGGGCTTTGTCCGACTGCACATACGGAATACGGATCGAAGCAGAACGGTTGCGCGCTGAGTAAGCCAGTTTGACCGGGGCCTCGTAGTGTGGGACCAAACGCTTGTAGCTATTGGTGCCAGGGTTGGTGATGGCGTTCAGGGCGCGCGCATGCTTGATGATGCCGCCGATGTAGTACAGCGCCATTTCCGACAAGCCCGCGTAGCCGTTGCCCGCGAACAGGTTTTTGCCGTCTTTCCAGATCGACTGGTGAACGTGCATGCCGGAGCCGTTGTCGCCAACGATAGGCTTCGGCATAAAGGTTGCCGTTTTGCCGTAAAGTGCGGCTGTGTTCCAGACGGCGTATTTCAGGAGCTGCGTCCAGTCAGCGCGCTGAACCAGCGAGCTGAAACGGGTGCCGATTTCGCACTGACCCGCGTTCGCCACTTCGTGGTGGAACACTTCGACCGGCACGCCCATTTCTTTGGTGGCGAGCACCATGGCGTTCCGGATGTCTTGCAGCTGGTCGACCGGTGGCACTGGAAAGTAGCCGCCTTTAACGACGGGCCGATGGCCTTTATTGCCGCCTTCGTGCTTGGCGTCGGACTCCCAAGCGGCTTCTTCGGAATAGATCTTTGAGTACGAACCGGACATGTCCGTTTTCCACTCAACCGAGTCGAAAATGAAGAATTCAGGCTCTGGCCCGAAGTAGGCCACGTCGCCAATGCCTGAGGCTTTGAGGTAAGCCTCAGCGCGCCATGCGAGCGAGCGCGGGTCGCGGTCATAGCCTTTTCCGGTTGCCGGCTCGATCACGTCGCAAGTGATGTTGAGGGTCGTCTCTTCGATGAACGGATCAATCACTGCCGTGTTCGGGTCCGGCATCAGCAGCATGTCGGAGGCTTCAATGCCCTTCCAGCCGGCGATGGACGAGCCGTCGAAGGCGTGGCCTTCGGTGAATTTGTCGGCATCGAAATGATCTTCCGGCACTTGAACGTGCTGCTCTTTGCCGCGGAAATCGGTGAAACGGAGGTCTACGAATTTGATCTCTTCGTCTTTAATTCGTTTGAGTACGTCGGCGCCTGTGGCCATGCGGTGTCTCCTGATGCTGAAGGGTAGGGTGTCTGGGCGAATTCGACAATGACCAAATCAACGATTTAGTCGCTGGATGCACCGCAAGATGCAGAAAACATGCCATCAAGCAGGCGCGGCAGCCGTAATGGTAATCCTAGCCGTTCAAAGGTGATTGCGGACGTTCGAAAAGCGTTGCGGTATGGGGATTTCTGTAGAAGTTGCTTGGGCTGATTGTGTGCGTGATCCGTGCATGGGCCGTTTGCGTGTCACGCCGCCACATATCTGCGCTTGTTTTTGGTGCGCATCTTTCAAGGCGCAACTAAAAATGCGCCAAATTTGTGCGTTTATATTTTGGCTCAGAAATGGTGCGCGATAAGAAGCAGCATTTCTTTGTGAGCACGGTTTCACACGGGCTAGCGCGAAGAAGTCGCTTATGTCGACTTTAATGTTTTTAAAGCGCTAGCCCCGGTGAAGTGGTCGTTCTGTGAAAAAGCTAATCGGCCTAATTCGCCTGATCAAGCACCAGCGAAACCACGCCAAATGGCAATTTGAGCGTGGATTTACCGCTTTGCCAGTCTCCGGGCTGTGCCGCAGGTTGACCGCTAAGCGACAGACGCGCCTGAATCGCGACGTCTGCGCCTGCTTTGAGGCCCGCGCCGCCAATCATCGCGTCGGCGGCGGTCAGCATGATCGGATCGTCGATTTGTGCGAGCGTAATCTTCTTGGCTGCGAGCGGCGGACCACGGTCGACGCCCGCTGCGCGCACGATGAGGAACACCGCTGCACTGCCGGGGTTGGCACTCGCCGCTTTGCGCGCATCGGCGCTCAGCTGAAATTTGACAGTCGCGAGGACGGAGTCGGACGACGCGGCGGGTTCGGCGACGGCGCTGGCGTCACCGTTGGCTGCCGTGGCTCCTGCGACGGAAGGCGCGCCGCCTTGACGCGTCTTGATCTCGGCCAGCGCGTTGTTAGCAATTTGCGCGAATCCAGACGTTGGTTCAACCTGGGATTTCGCCAGCGAGAATGATTTCTCGGCTGCGGCCAAGTCGTTCTTTTGCATTTCGTATGTACCGCGCAGTAGCAACGCTTTGGCATTTTTGCCATCGAGCGCCAGCGCCTTGTTAACGTATTCCAGCGGCTTTCCGGCGATGATGCCTTGCGATTTTCCTGCGGCTGCGTCGGCGAAATCAGACCATAGCTCGCTGTCGTTCGGCGTTAACGCGGCAGCTTTTTCGTAGTCATGGATCGCAGCGTCGAACATGCCAACCGACGCCTTGGCGCGCGCCAGCAACATCCAGCCTTTCACGTCATTCGGCTCCTTGTTCAGACGCTCTTCGGCAAGCTTGAAAAGCTCGGCCATCTGCTGGTCCTGTGCGGCACCCGCCTGCGGTGAGCGCACTTCTTGTGGAACTATGGCCACAGGCATACCAATCGCGGCGTAGCCAGCGACGGCGAGCACAGGCAGCAAAACGCCTAGAGCAATCGCGGTGAGCTTGTAGCGTGGTGCAGTTGCGTTCACGGCCGCCGAATTTTGCGCGGATTCCGACAACACTCGCGCTTCAAGTTCGCGTTCAGCTTCGACCAATCCTGCGTCTGACAGTAAACCCAGTTTGCGGTCGCGCCGTGCCTCAGAGAGCTCAACGCGTATCGCCTGAACGTTGGTGTCGACGGGCGACGCTTTCACATCAACACGACGCTTGAGCAGCGGCCGCAAAACGACCCACAAAACGAGGGCCGTGATGACAACGAGCAGCGCGACAAAGACGAGTGATGGATTCATTAATTCGATGAGTCTTTGGTATTCAACATAGCGCGTGCACGATCACGTTCTGCGTCGCTCATGATGGCGGGTGCGTGAGCCGTGGATGACTTACGCAAGCGACGAATCAGCAGAAAGCCACCCAACAAAAGCACTGCAAACGGCCCCGTCCACAGCACCACCGTGGTCGCCTTAAATGGCGGGTTATAGAGGACAAAATCGCCAAAGCGATCAGTCATGTACGTCTTCACCTCGGCCTCGCTCTTGCCCGCGGCCAACTGCGTGCGCACCTGTTCGCGCATATCGCGAGCGACACCGGACTCGCTGTCGGCCACCGTCTGGTTTTGGCAAACGAGGCAGCGTAGTTCGGAAGACAGCGCCTTGACCCGCGCATCAAGTGCCGCGTCGGACGACGTTTGAGCGACGACTAACGTCGACGCCAAAAGCAATCCGACCACGACAGTCCAGAAGGTCGTCACAAGACCCCGGATACGGGCATCCGGGCTACGGTTCGCGTCGCTCATTCTGCGGCCGCGACGGAAGTTGGCGATGTCTGTGTTGCGGTGCGCCGCGCCCGACGATATCTTGGGTCAAGCGCACCGAGCAAGCCACCAAACGCCATGATCACACAGCCCAACCAGATCCAGTTCACGAGCGGTTTGTAGTGAACGCGTACGGTCCACTGGCCGTTGCCGACTTCGTCGCCCAAAGAGACATAAACATCGCGCGCCAGACTGCGATCAATCGCCGCCTCGGTCATCGGCGTCGCGCGCTGCGACACGTACGAGCGGCGCTCAGGAGACAGAGATCGCACAACAACGCCGTCTTTGAGAATCTCGAAGCTACCCTGCTTCGCATTGAAATTGGGTCCGGCGACATCTTTTACGCCAAGAAATTTCACGTCATAACCGGCGATAGATTTTGACGCGCCGACTGCGAGCGCGACGTCATTTTCCTGCTCAAACGCCTTGACTGCCGTGACGCCCAAGATGAACGCGACGACACCCAGATGCGCTATCTGCATGCCATGATACGCGATGGGAATTTGCTTCCATTTTGATGCGGTGCTCGCCATGCCGGAGGCGTGACGCAAGCGGTCACGATAACCGTTGACGATCCCGCACGCCAGCCAGGCGGCGAACGCAAAGCCGACGCACGCTAACGGAGAAAAACGCGGCGCCAAAGTCGCGCACAGCACAAACGCGAGCAGCGAAACGATGCCGGGTACGACCATGCGCTGAAGTACCAACTTGCCCTCATCATCTTTCCATCGAGCTAAAGGCCCAACACCCATGAGAATGATCAGCGGCAACATGAGCGGAACAAAAACAATCTCAAAATACGGTGGCCCGACACTCACTTTGCCGGCGCCGAATGCGTCGGCGAACAGCGGATATAGCGTGCCCAACAAAACCGCGCCCGCAGCGACCACCAGCAGCAAATTATTGCCCAGCAAAAACGATTCGCGCGACAGCAAACCGAAGCGCCCGCCGTCATTAACCTTTGGCGCGCGAAACGCGTACAGCGTCAATGATCCACCAATAATCGCCACCAGAAAACCAAGGATAAACACGCCACGTTTGGGGTCGGTCGCGAACGCATGCACGCTGGTGAGCACGCCCGAGCGTACGAGGAAAGTCCCCAGCAGCGACAACGAAAACGCGGTGATCGCGAGCAATACTGTCCACGCCTTGAACGCGCCACGCTTCTCAGTCACCGCCAGCGAATGAATCAGCGCCGTGCCGACGAGCCAAGGCATAAACGACGCGTTCTCTACCGGGTCCCAGAACCACCAGCCGCCCCAGCCCAATTCGTAGTATGCCCAGAAGCTGCCGAGCGCAATGCCGCAGGTGAGAAAGATCCACGCGGCAATCGTCCACGGGCGGCTCCAGCGCGCCCACGTCGAATCCAATCTTCCGCCCCACAACGCAGCGATGGCAAACGCAAACACCACCGACATGCCGACGTAGCCCATATACAACAGCGGCGGATGAAAAATCATGCCGGGGTCTTGCAGCAGAGGGTTTAAGTCGCGCCCCTCGGCTGCGGCGGGAATAAGTCGTTCAAAGGGGTTTGAGGTGAGCAGCGTGAACGCCAGAAACACCGCCGTGATCGCCGCCAAAACAATCAGCCCGCGCGTGATCAGAACATCGGGCAACTGCTTCGAAAAAATAGCGACCGCAGCGCTCCAACCTGTAAGCATCAACACCCACAAAAGCATCGAACCTTCATGCGATCCCCACGTGGCGGAGATGCGATATTGCATCGGCAATAACGAGTTCGAATTGGTCGCGACATTCAAAACGCTGAAATCACCCTGCGTGAACGAAATCATCAGGCAGATAAATGCGAACAGCACAAGCCCGAACAGAGCGAGCGTTGCGCTTCGAGCGAAGTCCGCCATCGCGACGCCGCGCCATTCCTCGTCCGTCCACCGGAATGTCGTCGGGTCTACGACCGCCGAGAGCGCGTGCACGCCATCGGGTTGCGCGCGACTCACCGGGTCGGGGAGCGGATCGGAGCCGTCGATGCGGTAGCCGTAGCGGTCGCCGGCCTTCACGCCGGGGATACTCAGCTCCCAGACGCCGCGTCCCGACGTGGATACGTTGAGCGCGTGATCGCCTGCTGCGCTTCCAGTGACGATAT
>JBBRGY010000043.1:0-12326 GCA_038223495.1 Burkholderiales bacterium
GAGCGTTTCGATACCCGCAGGAAGATCGTACGGCAGAGCAATGAGCGCTGCATCGAGCGAGCTGGCAAGCAGTCGATCAAGACAAACCGCCGTTAGGTCTTCGCGCAACAAAAGCTTGAGCTTTGGATAAAGTGTGCGCAGTTGAGTGAGCGAAGACGGCAAGGAAAACGGCGCTATGGTTGGGATGACGCCTAGCCGGAAGGTGCCCGTGAGCGGGTGACGTGACGACGCGCACAGTTCGACCAGGTCGCCCGCCTGGGCCACCAGATCGCGGGCACGCGAAACCACCGCCTCACCAATCGCCGTAAACGCAACATGCCGACGATCACGCTCAACGAGCGTCACGTCCAGCGTGCTCTCCAAATCACGCAGGCTGGCAGAGAGGGTGCTTTGCGTGATGAAACTTTTTTCAGCGGCACGGCCAAAATGCCCCTCTTCCTGAAGGGCGATGAGATAGCGGAGCTGCTGCAGTGACGGGAGCGCGGCCATAGTTTGCGTCCTTTTTATCTTCGAAAAAATTGCTTACTGCTTCGATATTAAGTTGTTTTTTGATTGTTGGCACAGATTGCTGGATTTTGCTAATCTACCCGTCAGCCGGTGGTGTTTTCAGCCAGTGGTTCGGTTGGCCAGTCAGTCCATTCACCTTGAATCTAAACCCTGTCCGTTTCGGAGGCTTTATGTGGCGATTCCTTCTTCTATCCCTGCTGACGTTCACGTCGTTTGCGCCGATTGCGCATGCCCAGACGTCACCCAGTGCCGCCGCCAAACAGCTCTCCATCGAGGACATCTGGAAAAACCCCCAGCTCGCCAATCCAACGCTGTCGCGCAGCGGAAAATATCTGGCTGCGACCGCGCCATCAAAGGGGCGCATGAATCTGTTGGTGCTGGACATGGAAACGCGCAAAGGCACGCTGCTAACCAACTTCGAAGACTTCGACGTCATTAACGTTTCGTGGGTGGGCGACGAACGGCTGCTGTTTTCGCTCGGGCAGGCGAACTCCCCGACGGGCGCAGGACAGTTTGACGGCGGTGGATTTTTTGTAGTGGGGCGGGACGGGCAAAACGCGCGCCGACTGGCGGCTACGGCACGCGAAAGCCGCACGAATAATCAGTACATTTATCGCGGACTTTCGCTATTTCGCACGATTCCCGGCAATACGGATGAAGTCATTGCGCAAGGCAACTTAACTAGCGAGGATTCGGTCGATCTCTATCGATTGAATCTGAATACTGGGCGCACAACGATTCTCACGGCGGGGCGTCCGTCGTCGTTAACGCTCGAGTGGTTGGTTGACAGCAAATTGGTGCCTCGCGTAGTGATCAGCGGCGTCAAGGATGAGCTGACACGCGTGATCTATTACCGTAAGTCGGCGGATGCCGCGTGGGGCGAGATTGCCAGATACTCCCTCGACAAAGGTTCGGCGTTTGTGCCGCTAGCGTTTGAGGCGGACGATCAGATGTTGCAAGTCGCTACCAATCAGGGCCGCGATACGATGGCCGTCTATCGTTACGATCCCAATCAAAAAAAATTGGGGGCGATCGTTGCACAGCACGCGCGCTACGATATGGGCGCAAATTCGCAAGGTGATCGCATCGCTGGGGTGCTGCAGAGCTCGGCCGACGACAGCATTATTGGTTACCGCGTCGACGCAGAGAAGCCTGCGACGATCTGGATTGACGAAGCGCGCGCCAAAGTGCAACGCTCGCTGGATGGCGCGCTGCCGGGGATGGTCAACACGTTCACGCGAACGCCCGACGGCAAGCGCTTTTTAGTGACTTCCTATTCAGATATCAGCCCAGTGCGCTGGTACCTTTTCGATGATGCAAAACGGAGGCTGGAAGAGATTGGCTCATCACGCCCGTGGCTCGAAGGCAAGCTGGTTGAGCAACGCCCGTTTGTCTTTAAAACACGTGACGGACTAGAAATTCCCGGCTACCTGTTTCTGCCAAAGGGCTACAAAGAGGGCACGAAACTCCCCACCGTCGTGCACATTCACGGTGGCCCGACGGTTCGCGCCGATGAGTTTGGTCAGGGCTTTGGCTACATTGAAGCCCAACTATTCGCCTCGCGTGGCTATGCGGTCGTCGTGCCTAACTTCCGCATCACGCCGGGCATGGGCAATAAAATTTTCACCGCTGGTTTTGGTGCTATTGGTCGCAAGATGTCTGAGGATCACGAGGATGCACTGAAGTGGGCGGTGGATCAGGGCTACACCGATCCGAAGCGCGTCTGCATTTCTGGTGCGAGCTATGGAGGTTACGCCGCGCTACAGGCGATGGTCAAAACGCCCGACATGTTCAAGTGCGCCATTGCGGGCCATGCCCCGGTTGATCTTGTGTTTCAAAATACGTCCCTCAGCACCGATTACGTGAGCGATCCGGCAGCAGTGGATCTGTGGAAAGGGATCATCGGCACCACCGATCTGAGATCGCCATTGGTGAAAGACCTGTCACCGGTGAACCATGCTGCGCGAATCAAGGGCGCCGTCTTTCTCTATGCAGGTCGCGACGATACCCGGGTGCCAATAGATCAAATGAACGCGATGGACAAGGCACTGAAAGACGCGGGCAACCCGGCGAAAACTTACGTCGTCAAGGCGCAAGAAGGCCACGGATTTGGCAAGCTGGAAAATCGCATCGATCTGTACAACCAGATGCTTGCATTTTTGGAAACGCAGCTAGGCAAGCAATAAGTCGAAGCGCCCGACTTGTCTTTTTACAGAGGCTTAAGCCGCGATGGTTCGCGCTGTCGCCCAGCGCGATTGGAGCCGCGAATTTCCTCGTACAAAAGCGTCGTTTATTTCTTGCGCGCTTTTTGTTTCGCTTTGGTGACCGCTGGCGTTTCTGCCGTAAGCATTTCGTCGAACGCACAAGCATCCGCGCCTACATAGCCCTTTTTCAGCCACATGAGCGATGTCATCAGCTTCTTGAATTCAGGTTCAAACTGGTTGATAACGGATTGCGGATCGGGGCAAAGTTTGCGATCTGTGATCAGGCCAAACTGAACGCCGCCTGCGTACGAAAGGATCGAAACGCCCATGCCGACATGACCGCTTTGCGGCACCCAGAACATGTTCTGAGAAATCTTGCTGCCAGCGAGATAGAGCGGTTTTGCGGGGCCAGGCACGTTGGTCATCACGGCCGTGCCTTTGTCGCTAAGCAAGCCCAACGCCTGTCGCTGAATAGCTTTCGGCACATAACCCAGCACGCCGAGCAAAGCCATGCTCACGGCAGCCTGATAGCCAGTCTTTAACTCGCCCATGCGCCGTCGAACTTCAAACACGCGAGCAATCGGATTCGCTTCGCCAATTGGCAAGACAAGCCCAACGAGACCGAAATTATTGCCGAGCTTGTGCTCTTTGCCCGGTGCACGCAAGTTGACCGGAACGAAGGCACGCAGCCCGGCATCACAGTCGACGGTGTCGCCTTTGCTCAAGAGATAACTGCGAATCGCGCCCGCGACGGATGTCAGAAGCACATCATTGACCGAGCAGCCCAGGACGTAGCCCACGTCTTTCACTCGTACGAGATCAATGGGTTCGCTCCACGCGACGCATTTGACCGTGCCCGTTTTACCCTTGAGTCGGGTCGGCGTATCGTTCGGCATCATCGCCAGCGCGGCAAGTTCCTGCGCGAATCCAGCCGCGACCTTCGCAGCATCCATCGCCTGCGTTGGGTCGTCGACCCCCCGGCTGTATTTGGCGACCACGCGACTGCCCATGCGAGCGCCGTCGTCCAGTGCCGACTCAATCGGTGCCTTCAGCGGGCCGAGTTTGTTAAACGCTGATTGCGCCAATTCGGCGACTGGCGCGAGTGCATGCATGGCCGGGGTGAGCTTGCTGTGCAGTCGGGCGCCGAACGGGCCCAGAGCCTCGAAAATATCGAAAGATTTTTCGCTTCGTTTGGCGAATTTTTTAATCTTGGACTTGCCAAAATCAGGCATTCCATGCGGTGTATCGGGTGCGTTCGCATCTTCCTCGGTCATGTTCAGCAGCACGCCGATCAGTGCGATGCCGTCCGCGATGCAGTGATGAATGCGGGTGATGAGTGCGGAGCCGCCCTGATAGTGCTCCACCAAATGCATCTGCCACAGCGGCTTGCCCCGGTCGAGCCGTTCACTCGCAAGATCGGCCACCATCGCCTGCAATTCGCGCTCGCCACCTGCACCGGGCAACCGTACACGATGCAAATGGGAATCGATGTCGAACGACTCATCGTCGATCCAGTGAGCCGACATACCGTCGTCGACGACGTATTGGCGAAAGCGCGGATACACCAAGAATCGACCCTCGAGCACCGTCTTCAGACGCTGCACATCGAGCGGCGTGTCGAACATCATGACACCGACGATCATCATTAGATTGGTCGTCGAATCCATCCGCAGCCATGCGGTGTCGACACTGCTCATTCTTTCTTTGGCCACGATGCACTCCTTATGCGCAAAGCTCATAAATTTTTTCCCGCTTGCGGCGGAAGCCTTGCATCAACAATAATAGCCGCTAGGTACATCACATTGAGGAGATATAGCCATGGCAATCAAAGATGATTTCGAGAAAGCGCAAGCGGACGTAAAGACGCTCAAAGAAAAGCCCGATAACGCGACGCTACTGGAGCTCTATGCGCTCTATAAGCAAGGCACAGAGGGCGATGCAGCAGGAAGACGTCCCGGCATCATGGACCCGGTAGGGCGTGCAAAATTTGACGCTTGGGCGACAAAAAAAGGCGCGAGCAATGATGACGCGATGAAGGCGTATGTCGCTTTCGTGAAGAAACTGCTTGCCTAAAAAGGAAAGGTCGTGCGTATGAAACGCTCCGCTAAACACGTGATGGTGATGGTTGGCGCTACCGTGCTTGCCAGCGTTGCAAGCTCGGCGTGGGCTGCAGGCGAGCCGCTCACCGTCGTCTACTGGTCGGCAAAGGATTGCCGTTGGTGCACCTGGTGGGAAGGCTCGGTCGTGGGTTCGGGCGGTGAAGCGAAGTTTCTGAAGAGCCCTGAAGGCAAGGCAGTGCGTTACACAATTGTCAAAAAAGCAACGCTCGCACGACCGTTTGTGGCGGAAGATTTCAAGCCCGACCAGCAATGGCTGTGGCCCCGCGTCAAGAACGAAACGGACGGCAAAATCAAAGGCTACCCGAGCTTTACGCTGTACGAAGGCGACAAGTTTGTGGCCTATGCGCTGGGTGAAGAGGATATTGACGGTAAGCTCTTGCCGGCGATTCGCGAGCGAATGAAGAAGTAGAGTTGGTGCGGAACCGCGGCTACTTCAACTGCGGATATTGCGTCGGCAATGCCATCCCTCGTGACTTCATCAGCGCCCGCAAACGATCCGGATAGTCGGTAATCAGCCCATCCACTTTCCAGTCGAGCAACCGCGCTAGATCGGCGTCTTCGTTCACCGTCCATGGCACGATTTTGAGTCCTAGCGACTGCGCCTCGCGCACCAACGCTTCTGTGACGTCCTTGTAATTCGGCGACCACACCGTTCCACCTGCTGCTTTCACCAGTTTCGGCACCGAACCAGCGTAATCATCAACGTCATATCCTCCGAGCCACAGTGACGCGCCGGGTTTGCCCACCTGCACCATGTCGCCCGCGCCCTGCTGGCTCGTGAGATGCACCGTCACAATTTCAGGCGCTTCGCGCTGCGCGATCAACAAAGTTCGCCAATCGAATGATTGGATCGTCGCGCGACTCGTGAGTCCGGCTTTGCGAATCTCCGCAATCAACGCACGCACAAACGGCTCTGGTGCGAGCGTCTCAGACGCAGCGCCGGGTGAAATTTTGGTTTCGATATTGAAGCGGATATCGCTTGCACCGCGTTTCGCAGCTAACGCAAACAGTGACGCTAGCGTCGGAACACGTTCGCCATCCGTGCCCTTTTGTTGTGGAAAAGATTGGGCGTATTTGCTGGCTGGATTTTGACGACCCACGTCATAGCGTTGCAACTCGGCCAAAGTCAGTGACGCAATAGTTGGGCCACGCGCGGAGAGAAACACGCCTTGCGCATCGCGTGTGATGTCTGCGTACAAAGAGCGTTCGTGCGAGATCACCATCACACCATCTTTGGTGATGCCGACGTCCAGCTCCAGCGTATTCACCCCAATGTCGAGCGCGTTCGAAAACGACGTTAACGTGTTTTCTGGTGCGAGCCCGCGTCCGCCGCGATGCGCTTGCAAATCAAAGCTCATTGCACTCCCAGAAAATGCCAGCAATGCTGCGCCAGCGACCGCGATTTTCAAACGACTCATGTTCTTGCTGCCTCAATTGGGTTTTGCATTTCGGGTGCCAACTGATCGCTGCGGCCATCGGCTTCGGCGTCTTCGCGCAGGATAGTGTCAAGTTCTGCGCGCGCTGTTTTTGATATCGCGATGAGCTTGGCTTCGTCCTGAAACACCGCCTGCTGCCGCTCCAGCATAGCCGCGTCATGTTCAATAAAAGTGCTGAGCGTCCTTGCGATTTGCTCGGTCGTTTCGCCCAATTCTTCCAAAACCAATTTTGACAACTCAACGCTGCCAGCAAATGTTTCGCGGATGGGCGACTCGACCCCCAGTTCACGCAACTTCATAAGATGCGTACGGTTTCTTGCACGAGCGAGCACGGTCACCGAAGGAAAGTGCTTCTGCACCAGTTTGACCGTGGCGAGCGACGCGTCGACATCATCAACACACACCACAAACAGCTTCGCCTGCTCCGTCTTTGCGGCGCGCAACAGGTCGAGGTGCGTGGCGTCGCCGTAGTAAATTTTGTTGCCAAAACGGCGAACCGAATCGACATGATCAGGGCTCGCGTCCACCGCTGTAAAGGCGATGCTCCTCATGTTCAACACGCGACCGACGATCTGCCCAACGCGACCAAAACCTGCGATGATGACGGGTGTTCCGGGATCGTCGATGCGGTCAAACGGCGCTGGCTCTTCGTCGCCGGTGAGCCAAGGCGTCAGCACTTTGTCGTTGAAAATCCACGCGAGCGGCGCAAGCACCATGGTCAGCACGACAACGACCGTGAGCACCTCATTTTCTTGCGGTGAAACGAGCTTGGCGTCGGTCGCAGCGTTGAACAATACGAACGCAAATTCGCCGCCGACCGCGAGTGCTAACGCCTGTGGTCGCGCGAGCTTATCGGCGGCACCCGTAATGAATCGGCGAACAACATAGAACGTGCTCGCTTTCAGGAACAATATCCCAGCAGCTAACGCAAGCATGGCAAGCGGAGCGCGCTTGAGTAAATCAAGGTTCACGCTCATGCCTACTGCCATGAAAAATAGGCCGAGCAACAGCGATTCGAAGGGTTCGATACTCGCTTCCAGTTGATGACGAAACTGCGAATCGGCGAGCAATACACCGGCTAAAAACGCGCCCAATGTAGTCGACAATCCAACACTCGTCATGAGCCACGCCAAACCCACGGTGGTCAACAAAGCCGCTGCTGTGAAGATTTCGTGCGAGCCGAATTTAGAGGCGTACTTGAACATGAGAGACAAAACGGGTCGCCCCAAGCCCACCACGGCGACCACCGCGATCAGCGCAGGCCAGCCGAGTTTCACGCCAGCACCCGCAGTGGCTCCGACAAGACCAACCAACGCGATGATTGGGATGACGCTTAAGTCCTGAAACAGCAGCACCGAGAACGTTTCGCGGCCGTACTGCGAATCAATCTCACCACGCTCTCCAAGTAATGGCAGTGCGAATGCGGTGGAGGTCATCGTCAGCGCGACACCCACGATGATCGCCGCAACGCCGAGAATATTGAACGACCACGCCAGCGCGCCGAGCACGATCGTGCACGCCAGCATGTGCAGGCTACCGAGCCCAAACACGGACTTGCGCAACGCCCACAGGCGCTCCGTTTGCAGTTCAAGACCAATGATGAACATGAGGAGCGTGACGCCAAATTCAGCGGTTTGCAGTACGGCTTCAGGTTCGTGAATCACGCCGAACGCGGAAGGGCCGATGAGCACGCCCGCTACGAGATAGCCCATGACCGAGCCGAGGCCCAGTTTCTTAAACAGCGGCACGAGAAGGACCGCAGCGGCGAGCAGCGCAGCAGCCGTGGCTAGCGCGCTCATGGAGCCACCTTAGTTGGGGTGTTCATACGCTGGTCTTTTCTGAAGGTTTGTCCGGTTTGGGTTTGGTGTGCAGATTTTTCACGGCGCTTTCGGTGTCACCCACAGCGAGAAATTTCCACACAGCGAGCGCACGCTCAATCGCCACCTCAATGGCGTCCTGTTCGTCACGACGTGGCCGCTGCAACACCCAGTCTGCGACCGGCTGATGTGCGTTCAATGAATCGCGCGGATGCCCAATGCCGATGCGCAACCGCCAGTAGTCACCAGTGCCAAGCTTTGACTGAATGTCGCGCAGGCCGTTGTGTCCGGCGTGGCCGCCGCCGAATTTGAATTTGACGTCGCCGGCATCAAGGTCAAGCTCATCATGCGCGACGAGAATTTCGGCCGGTGCAATGGCGTAAAAATTTGCGAGGGCCGCAACGCTCTGGCCTGAGAGGTTCATGTACTTTTGCGGCTTCAGCACCCGCACCTCACTCGCGGCGCCAACGCCACGTGCAATCAGTCCATCGAATTTTTTCTCGTTGGCGAAGCTGCCGCCGATCTCGTGCGCCACATCCTCAGCCAGCCAGAACCCCGCATTGTGCCGAGTGCGTTCGTATTCGGGGCCGGGATTTCCGAGGCCGACGACGAGTTTGATGGGTAGCTTAGGGAATGTCACAAAAGCGATGGCATAGGCAAAAAGTTACAGTGGTACAGTGTAAACGCAGGTTAATAGCTTTTAATTGCAACGACCAATATACGGGGGCTAACCAGTCATTTGATCAGTTATCGACTTTAGGCTAATACGGCATCTATCCCCTGATTAGGCTAGAGTGTAGAAAAAAGCTGCTAGTCATAGTACTAATAAAAAAGGCCCGCAAACGCGAGCCTTTTTCGCACCGTAGAAGACTATTTTTTCTTCTTGAGGTCCTTGTCCTTGTTCGCGCCTTCTTTGTTTGGCACGGCAGCAGGGGCGGCCGGAGCCTTCTGCTTGGACGCTGCAACTTCAGAAGCCACAGGTGCGCCGTCAGCCGGCGCGGCCTCTTCCTTGACCGTAGATGCGGTGGCGAACACAACGTCCTTGTTACGGCCGTGGAACACAAACGTTACGCCGTCAGGCAGCTTCACGTCAGAGGCGTGGATCGATGAGCCAGCGACGAGCGTTTGCATGTCTACTTCGATGAACTTCGGCAAGTCTTTCGCGAGGCACGAAATTTCAACATCGGAGAGCACGTGGTTAATCACGGCACCGGAGAGCTTCACTGCAGGCGAGATCTCCTGATTGACGAAGTGAACGGGCACTCTCATGTGAATTTTCTTGTCCGCATCGACACGCTGAAAATCGATGTGCTGAATGAGCTGTTTGAACGGGTGATATTGCACGTCGCGCAGGAGAACCTGGCTCTTCGTGCTATCGACCGTCATGGTCAGGATTGAGCTGTGAAAGTCCTCTTTTTTGAGGGCGTACCACAAGGCGTTGTGATCAAGTTCGATCATCTCAGGTTTATCAGTACCGCCATAGACGATGCCCGGCACTTTGGCCGTAAGACGCAGGCGGCGGCTCGCACTACTGCCCAGCGCTGACCGCGAGAACGCGGTGAATTCGGTTGCCATTTTTTGTAACTCCAATGATGGTTTTTTTAATCGTGACACCGCGACCAGTGTGACGCTAAAAGCCCGATCGCGTCATTGCGGTCAGGAAAAATTTTTGAGTAAAACTACTCCGTAAACAAGGACGAAACGCTGTCCTCATTACTAATACGTTGCATCGTTTCAGCGATCAACTGCGCGCTGGAAATCTGGCGAATTTTGCCAAGCGCCTGCGCCTCTTTCGACAGCGGAATCGTGTCCGTTACCACGAGTGAATCGATCGCGTCGCCGGCGATGCGATTCACCGCTTCGCCTGACAGCACTGCATGGGTGCAATAGGCGATGACCTTCACCGCACCATTGTCCTTTAACGCCTGCGCGCCTTTGCACAACGTATTGGCGGTATCAACGATGTCGTCCATGATGAGGCAGGTGCGCCCCGCCACATCACCAATGATGTTCATGACCTCCGACACGTTCGCCTTCGGGCGACGTTTGTCGATGATCGCCAGATCGGTGTCGAGACGTTTGGCAACGGCGCGAGCACGCACCACACCGCCCACGTCCGGCGACACCACCAGGAGGTTTTCGTATTTCTGCTTCCAGATATCCGCGAGCAAAATGGGCGTCGCGTAAATATGGTCAACGGGAAGATTGACAAAACCCTGAATCTGATCCGCGTGCAAATCCATCGTCAGCACGCGATCCACGCCAACCGCCGAGAGCATGTCGGCAACGACCTTGGCCGAAATCGCAACGCGCGCTGAGCGTGGGCGGCGATCCTGTCGCGCATAGCCGAAATACGGCATCGCAGCGGTAATCCGCCCAGCCGACGCGCGCTTCAGCGCGTCAACCATGATCACCAGTTCCATTAGATTGTCATTCGTCGGCGCGCAGGTGGACTGCAACACGAAGACATCTTTACCGCGAACGTTTTCGAGAATTTCGACGTTCACTTCGCCGTCAGAGAACTTGCTGACCTGCGCTTTGCCCAGTCGCAGACTCAGGTGCTCAACAACCGAATGCGCCAGCTTGGCGTTCGCGTTGCCGGTGAAGACCATCATGTCATGGAAACTCATGGCGGGCTCGAAACTTGTCGTTAGCGGACTATCGAAAAAAAAGCGGCCTTGGAGTGAAGCTCTAAGACCGCTTTGCTTGGTATCCAAGAGCTCTACATAACCGTAGCGAGCGGCGATAAATCTAGGCGCAACGAGCGGAACAACCGGAATGTACGTTTTTTGTACATGAGGATTGTGAGCACGATGCAACGGCGAGCGCTTTTTTCAACAAAAGCCGCGCTGTAGGTTATGTCAAGGTCTTCAAATTTTTTGGCAGGGGAGGAAGGGATCGAACCTACGTATACCGGAATCAAAATCCGGTGCCTTACCACTTGGCGACTCCCCTACACTTTTTCTCGCAACAGATCGACGAATCAAACCATCACAGGAAGCCTTAAATTATAGCATCGGTTTCGCGAACAATTCAACCGGCCGCAAAGCCAATTAACGGATGATGAGCAATTGATTTGACGATCCAGCATTGCCAATTCGCGCTTCGCAGCTGCGCAGCGAGCGCCTGAGCCGAGGCCGCATCAGTCGTCTGCGCGAACAAAGACGCGCCAGAACCCGTCATGCGCGGCGTGGCTCCAGCTCGAACGAACGCGTCATGAAGCAACGAAATTTTCGGTTGCAGCCGCTCAGCGATAGATTGCAAATCGTTGTGCCCATCATTTTCAGCGAACACGCTTTTCGTGAGGTTTGGGGTATTTCGCGTGAGCTCGGGATCAGAAAACACCGCTGCTGTCGATACACCTAGGCCAGGAAAAGCAACAACGTAATGACTCAACGGGGTCGACACCGCAAGTAGGCGCTCACCTACGCCGCTCGCTAATGCATGTTGCCCAAAAATGAAAAACGGTACGTCTGCGCCGAGCGTAGCTCCAACCGCGCGGAGTTGATCGCGCGTTTGGCCGAGCGACCAGAGCCTATTGAGTCCTAGCAAGGTGGTCGCCGCATCGGAGCTGCCTCCGCCCAATCCACCACCTTGCGGAATGACCTTCTTGAGATGGATATCCACACCAAGCGTCGTGCCGGTCGCCCGTTGCAAAGCTCTGGCTGCGCGGCAAGCCAAATCATTCGCTTCGGTCAAACCCGCTGGCGGATCAATCAGCTGAATTTGTCCGTCGTCTCGCAACGTAAGAGATACCATATCCGCCAGTGTGATCGGCACAAACACGCTTTCCAGCTCGTGATACCCATCCGCTCGGCGACCGGTGACGTGCAAAAAGAGATTGAGCTTGGCGGGTGCGGGCAGAACCAACCGTGTTGGCGCGCTCAAGGCGTGCTCCACTCGTCAATCACCCAACGTACTTCCGTGTCCGGTTGACCGCGCATACTCCAGCGCATTCGCTTCGGCGCGGCATTACCGCTCTCCATCCGCGCGGAAATTTCAATATCCCAGCCTGCTTCGACGAACCGCGACGGCGCCCCCAACACATCGCGCTCAGCGCCGGGCGCAAGCAGCGCCCTGGCATCAAACGGCAGTCCCTGCAACCAGGCGGAAAGCATTGCGTCCGTCACCGGCAAATCAATCACGGTGCGCATCAAGTCCGTCAGCGATGCGGCGCGTTGAACCTGACCGTTAGACAGTGTCAAAGTGGCAGATTCGCGATCAGCGGTGATTTCCGCGAGC
>JBBRGY010000044.1:0-12204 GCA_038223495.1 Burkholderiales bacterium
ATGTCGCGCTTCATCCAGTTGCTGGAAGATGAGCGCGCGCCGATCAGCTCGCAGGGTTTCCTCGCGATGGAAAAACTCATGCGCGAACGGCTCGACGCCGCAACCAGTTATCTGGAAATGTCGTTCCCGTACTTCCGTCGCAAGGCTGCGCCAGTTTCGGGCGTAGAAAGCCTCCTCGACAGCGACGTCAAAATGATCGTCGAGACGACCGCCGTGCATGGCACGCGACTGACCATCGAGGTCGTCGCGCCGGTCACCAGCTTGTGCCCCTGCTCGAAGAAAATTTCCGATTACGGCGCGCACAATCAGCGCTCGCACATCACTATTCGCGCTGAAGGCTCCAACGCTTTGTCAATCGATTCGCTGATCGACATTGCAGAGCGCGAAGCGTCATCGGAACTGTATGGCGTACTCAAACGCGCTGACGAAAAGTTCGTCACCGAGCGCGCTTACGACAACCCCAAATTTGTTGAGGATCTGGTGCGCGACATCGCGCTAGCCTGTCAGTCGCACGACCAAGTCGGTGATTTCATGGTTGCCAGCGAAAATTTTGAAGCCATTCACAATCATTCGGCGTACGCCGAGATTTACGGGCGAGGCAAACTCGCCAGACTTTAGTCAGCACACAGGGAGATTTGGGTGGGCCGATAATAAATTGGGAAAACCAATGGCCTCACGTAGTCGTACGGGAATGTATTAACAGCACTCGTATAGTTTGGAGTTCACATGCGCATCGCCATCGTTGGCGCTGGCATTTCTGGTTTGGGTGCGGCGCATTACCTCGAAAAATCGGGGCATGCCGTCACCCTATTCGAAGCCGCAGATTATTTTGGGGGTCACACCCACACTGTTGACGTAACGCTCGACGGCATTACTGCGCATGTCGATACCGGTTTTCTGGTGTGCAATGATCATACCTACCCCAATCTGCTCAAGCTTTTCGCGGAGTTAAACGTTGATCTCGCGCCGAGCGACATGTCGTTTGCTGTGCGCGCTGACACCGACAATATCGAGTGGTCAGGCACCAGTTTCGCTTCGCTCTTTGCTCAGCCCACGAACGCGCTGAAGCCAAAGTTTTTGCGTTTTTTGGCCGACATCGTTCGCTTCAACCGTATGGCGACTGCGATGGTGCAGGCGGACACGGTGCCGCACATGTCGGTGCGCGATTTCCTCGCAAAAGAAAAATTTTCGGCACAGTTGTTCGACTGGTACATCTGGCCGATGGTGGGCTCAATCTGGTCCAGCCCACGTGGCGATGTGCTCGATTTTGAGTTGCCGATGTTGCTGCGGTTCTGTCACAACCACGGCTTACTACGCGTAACCAATCGGCCGCACTGGATGACGGTGCGCGGCGGCGCCAAGACTTACGTAGAACGCATCGTTTCCAGCTTGCGCGATGCTCGAATCAAAACGCCCGTCCAGCGCATCGTTCGCGGCGTTGGCTTTGTCGAAATTACGACCGCCAAAGGTCACGAGCAATTCGACTCGGTAGTGCTCGCGTGTCACAGCGATCAGGCGTTGCGCCTGCTCGCGCATCCGACAGACGCTGAGCGCATCGCGCTTTCGGCCGTTCGTTACCAACCCAATCGCTGCGTGCTGCATACCGACGCGAGTCTGATGCCGCGTCGTCGCAAAGCATGGTCGGCGTGGAATTATTTGCAAGTGAACGATGCCGATCAGGTACGCCCGGTTGCGCTCACTTACTGGATGAATTTGCTGCAACCGTTGCCGTTCAAAACGCAGTTGTTTGAGACGCTAAACCCGCCCGTCGAACCGCAAAAATCAACCGTGCTTGCGGAATTTGAATACTGGCATCCCCTGTTAAATCAGGCAGCGATTTCCGCGCAGAAAGACATCACGGCGTTGCAGGGCGAGAACCAGACTTACTACGCTGGCGCATGGCTCAAGAACGGCTTCCATGAGGACGGCTTGTCTTCCGCTCTCGATGTGGTTCAGCTCATCGGCTCTGCCGAGAGCGAAATCGCGCTGGAACTGGCGGCCGAATGAGCGCTGCCGCCATCATCGTGGGCGACGTTGTGCATGAGCGGTTGCGACCGGTCAATCACAGCTTCACTTACCCCTTGTTTTGCCTGCGTATCCCGCTTGGAAAGTTGGACGAAGTTGGCAAACAGATGGCGGTCAATCGTCGAGGGCTCGTATCGTTTCAAGAGCGTGATCATGGCGCGCGAGATGGCTCATCTTTGCTCGCATGGGTTCGCAATATTCTGACGCTCAATGACCTCGAAACTGATGGCGTCAGCGTAGACCTGCACGCTTTTCCGCGCATGTTCGGTTACGTGTTTAACCCAGTGAGTTTTTGGGTGTGTCGCCGCGCTTCCGGAGATGTGTCCGCCGTGCTCGTTGAGGTCAACAACACCTTCGGCGAATCGCACAGCTACTTGCTCACGCCAACGTCGGGCGATCGCATTCGCTCAGGCGAGTTACTTACCGCGACGAAAGAGTTGCACGTTTCGCCATTCAATGAGGTGCGAGGCCAATACAGTTTTCGCTTCAACTTCGGGGCTGACCACTGGCTCGCTCGTATTGATTACGACGATGGCCAAGGCTCGTTGCTCAACACGCATATTTCGGGCGCAGCAAAACCGCTCACCCGCGCCAATTTGCGTCGCGCCGCACTTCGCTTTCCGCTGCAAACACTCGCTGTTGTGGCACGTATTCATTGGCATGCGCTGCGATTATTCGCCAAGCGCGTGCCATTCTTCGGAAAACTCAGATCCAAAATGACAGGAATTTCGCGCTCATGAGAGTATCTTCAGACTCAACTCTTTCCGTGTTGCCAGCGTCCCTGCCGATTGCCGCTCGCGTGCTGTTCAAGCTGCTCGGCAGCCTGCGGCACGGTCGAATCACAGCCATACTGCCGGACAAAAGTCGCCACGAATTTGGCACAGATATGCATGGCATTCACGCCCATATCGAAATCCTCGACCTGAGCATTTGTGCACAAATTCTCACCGGTGGTGACGTCGCATTTGGTGAGGGGTATTTCAACGGCGCGTGGGACTCGCCCGATCTCGTGGCGCTGCTCACGCTGCTGGCAAAAAACCAGAACGAACTGATGCCCGCGTTCTACGGTAAGGGTTGGAAAGGCTGGTTGTTCAAATTGCGCCACTTGTTGCGAACCAACAGCAAAAAGCAGGCGCGCAAAAACATCGAAGCGCACTACGATCTAGGAAACAATTTCTACAGCGTGTGGCTCGACTCTACGCTCACGTACTCGTCCGCCATTTTTAATGGCAACATGAGCGGCGATCTGTCGGAAGCGCAGATTGCAAAGTACGAGCGCATCCTCGCTGAGATCAATCCACCCGTCGGCGGCCACATTCTTGAAATCGGCTGCGGTTGGGGCGGCTTTGCAGAATACGCAGCCAAGTCGCGCGGCATCCGCGTTACGGGCATCACGCTTTCACCGTCACAGCTCGAATTTGCCGAGAAACGCATCGCTAATGCGGGCCTGAAAGATCAGGTGCATTTCGCGCTGTGTGACTATCGTGACGTTGCCAAACGCTTCGGCTCCAGCTTCGATGGCGTCGCATCGATCGAAATGTTTGAGGCGGTGGGTCAGAAGTATTGGGACAGCTATTTCACCGCCGTACAAGCTGCGCTTAAACAGGGCGCCCGGGCCTGCGTTCAGGTCATCACCATCGACGATAGTCGCTTCGAGCAGTACGAATCAACGAGTGACTTCATCCAGCAGTACATTTTTCCCGGTGGTATGTTGCCGTCCCCTGAACGCTTCATGGAAAAGGCGAAAAGCAAGGCGCTGATCGTTTCGACCCAGTATGAATTTGGACTCGACTATGCTGAAACATTGCGTCGTTGGCTGCGACAGTTCGATGCGCGGCATGACGACATCTCGGCGCAGGGATTTTCGGTTAACTTTGTGAAACTTTGGCGGTTTTATCTCGCCTATTGCATCGCGGGATTTGAAGCAGGGAGCATCAATGTTGGTCAATACACACTGGTTCGCTAGAGTTCGAAAGTCGTTCGTCGCTGCGCCTATGCTTTGCATGCTACTCGCTGTGGGCAGCCAGCAAGCGATGGCGCAGCCGGTCGCGGCACCGACGTTGCCCTCACAAGCCACAACTGGCATGCCAACGCTCAAAGCCATTGGCGGCGGTCTTCTGCGCATGTTTGGTTTTCAGATTTACAACGCGTATTTATGGACGCCTGAAGGTTCATCATTTGACCGCGCCAAACCATACGTTCTCGACATTCACTATTTGCGCAATTTCTCCGCGAAGCAGCTGGCAGAACGCAGCATCGACGAGATGCGTGAGCAGGGCACTGGCAGCGAAGCGGTCTATCCGAAATGGATCACCGAGATGCAGCGCGTTTTCGCGGATGTAAAAGAAGGGGATCGCCTGATTGGGGTCGCTACGCCCGCTCGCACGGCAAAATTTTTCTACAACGGAATCTTTCGCGGTGAGGTTGCCGACTCCGCGTTCACTGATGCCTTTTTCGGCATCTGGCTCAATGCCAAAACATCACAGCCCGACATGCGTGATCGCTTGCTCGGGAAGCGTTAGTTACTGAGAGCACACACAAGCTCGTGCAACAGATCACCCGGCGCGAGCTTGCTCGCTATAGCCTGTTCGCTGCCCCGCTCGCGATGGCGGCGCTGCCGATCTACGTGCACGTGCCCAAGCTCTATGCCGAGCTGGGTTTGTCTTTAAGCGCAATGGGTGCGTTGCTTCTGGTGTTGCGATTTGCGGACGCCTTTGTTGATCCGCTGCTTGGTCGCTGGTCGGATCGACTGAAAACCCGATTCACGGCCGTGGCCTTCGCGTCGGTCGCCTTGATATTGGGCATGCTCGCGTTGCTCAATCCGCTTGCTTCGCCAGTGCCACTGTGGGGCTGGTTAACCGGGTCGTTGATTCTTGTGTATCTTGGTTTCAGTCTCGCTACGATTGCCTATAGCGCTTGGGGCGCGGAGCTTCCACCCGACACGACAGCTCGCACAAAACTTACCGCAAGCCGTGAAGCGGTGGGCCTGGTGGGCGTGTTGATTGCAGCCGCATTGCCCTCGGCGCTCGCCAGCCAAAGCGGACTGGGGCTTGCACGATTCTCATGGGTGTTTGTCGCGGTGCTACTGGTTGCGCTGCTCGTCTTGTGGCGATTGCGTGAAACAAAACTGGCTGCTGATGGCGGTCAACACGCGCCGCTGCTCGACGTCCTCAAGGACCGCCGATTCGTCGCGTTGCTTGCCGTGTTCGCACTGAATGGAATCGCCTCGGCTATTCCCGCAACCCTGCTGCTCTTTTTCGTTGATGACGTGCTGCGCGCGAAAGACTGGGAGCCCGTATTTTTGGTGAGCTACTTTCTCGCAGGCGCGGTCGCCATGCCGCTCTGGGTTGCGCTCGCGGCTCGTCTCGGCAAGGTGACGGCGTGGGGTATCGGCATGGCTCTCGCGGTGTTGGCGTTTTTCTGGGCGGCAACCTTCGGTGAGGGTGATCGCATTGCGTTTCTGGTGGTTTGCATCGCCAGTGGTGTTGCGCTTGGTGCTGATTTGGCGTTGCCCCCCGCGTTGCTGGCCGACGCCATTGACAAGCAAAATGCGCGCGAAAAAACGGGCAGCTATTTCGGTATCTGGACGTTCGCTACCAAGGCAAATCTTGCGATCGCGGCAGGGCTTGCGCTGCCTGTCATCAGCGCTTTTGGCTATCGCTCGGGCGAACCCACATCCAACGTTGCTGCGCTAACGCTGGCATACACACTACTCCCCTGTGCGCTCAAACTATGCGCACTGGCACTACTCTGGAAAATTCACCGTCGCTTTTAATACGGTTTAAAGGAACATCATGAAACACATTATTCGTTCATTCGTCTTTGCACTTACTGCACTCCTGATTGCGGGATGCTCCACCGTGCAAGTCTCTGACTATGCACAAGAGAAACCCAAGTTCGACCTGCGCGAATATTTCAACGGACGTGTGATCGCGCATGGCATCGTGCAGGATCGCTCCGGCAAAGTCATTCGCCGCATGACTGTCGATATGGTGGGTACGTGGGTGGGTGACACCGGCACGCTCAACGAAGATTTCACCTATGCAGATGGCAAAAAAGAGCGCCGCATCTGGACGATCAAAAAGCAGGGTGACCGCTACATCGGCACAGCGGCGGACGTTGTGGGCGAAGCCATTGGCGAGGCCTCGGGCAATGCCCTCAACTGGAAATACGTGCTCGCCCTTCCGGTTGACGATAAGGTCTACAACGTCGATTTCGACGACTGGATGTGGCAGCTAGACGACAAAGTCATGATGAATCGCGCGGTGTTCTCCAAGTTTGGATTCAAAGTGGGCGAAGTACTCATTTCCTTCCAGAAACAATGAGTACGCTCAATCCACCGATCCGCGACTGGTCGAAGCAGCGCGTCTGGATTGTCGGCGCGTCCACAGGCATTGGCAAGGCGCTCGCCGACGCGCTGCTGGCGAAGGGCGCGCGCGTCGCCGTCTCTGCGCGCCGCGCTGAGGTGCTTGATCAGGCGTTCGGTCAGCAGTCACGAGCGCTCCGCTTGCCGCTCGACATCACGAACAACGAGGCGATGGCTGCAGCGCTCGACAGCATTCATCAAAGTTGGGGTGGACTCGATCTCGGCATCATCATGGCGGGCACGTATCGCGCTATGCGCGCGTGGGATTTGAACGACGAAGCAATCCGCGACATGATGCAAACCAATGTTTACGGCGCGATGAACGCCAGTGCGTTGCTGTCCAAATACTTCCTGAAACAAGGCACCGGCCACGTCAGCATCGTTTCGTCTGTCGCGGGCTATCGTGGCCTACCCAAGGCGCTGGTCTATGGCCCGTCCAAAGCGGCGATGATCAACTTTGCGGAAACGCTCTACATGGACTTGAGCGAAAAAGGCATCGGCGTTACGGTCGTGAACCCCGGCTTCGTCAAGACGCCGCTCACCGCCGGCAACGATTTCAAAATGCCGCATCTGATCGAGCCGGAAGAAGCTGCCGCCTCAATGATCAAAGGCTACGAAGCGGGCGATTTTGAAATTGATTTTCCGAAAGCGTTCACGCGGCAACTCAAGTTTTTGCGCCTGCTTCCATACGGGATGTATTTCAAACTCATCAAAAAATCGACGGGGTTATGAGTGATCGCCTCGACTACCTGATTCGTTACTTTGAAACCGTCACCGAAGCTACTGTCCCGCAACTGCGCGAGTTCTACGCGGCCGATGCGTACTTCAAAGACCCATTCAACGAAGTCCACAAAGTAGAGCAGATCGAAGAAATCTTCGCGCACATGTTCGGCCCGCTCTCTGAACCACGCTTCGTTGTGCACACTAGCATCGAGCAAGGCGACGAAGCCTTCCTGACCTGGGACTTTCGCTTCCGCATCAAAAAGTACAAACCCGACGTCGAGCAAATTATTCGCGGCGGCTCACACCTGCGCTTCGACGCGCAGGATAAAGTCTGCTATCACCGCGACTATTGGGACGCAGCGGAAGAGCTTTATGAAAAATTGCCTCTCATCGGCGGGCTCATGCGTTTCATGAAACGCCGAATGGCCTAGAGCCTCTAGCCCACGCCAATTTGCCAAACCTGAAAAAGTCTGGCTATAATGGAAGGCTTCGGGACGTTAGCTCAGTTGGTAGAGCAGCGGACTTTTAATCCGTTGGTCGGCGGTTCGAGCCCGCCACGTCCTACCAAGAATTTCTCAATAATAATCAAGACCTTACAAGAGCCTCGGCAAGAAATTGTCCGGGGCTTTTTTCTTTATTGGACATCGCGTTGCCGTCCTGTTACAAGAAATTCGATGGATGGTTCTGGACGACTATGGACAAACTATAGCCCCAGTGTGTGAAAACGGGCTTGACCCAAAGATTTTGTGCAGAGCGTCGTACAGTGATGCTCTTGGATCGTATGCACAATCATCAGGCGAGACTTATTCAGTTCGCCGCACGCTTCTAACTGCCGCACCCTGGTTGCCGCGAGCCGTTGACGCGGTCATGCAGTTTGCATACGCATCCTTGCCAATCACTCGACGCGATGGGCTCACGCCGTCTGCAGGCCAGCCTGTCCAATGGCCGAAATGAACGCCAACGTCACAGCCGCTGTGAATTGCTCGCCACTGAGTCGCACCCTGCGCTGGTGGGGCGCTTAGCAGCGCCTCACCGTAGAGTCGACCAGCCGACAGAGCCACGCCGCAGGTTAGCGCAATTTGCGAACTCAGGTCCCTTTAGGCGCTTAATTAAAGCGAATAGTGAACCACTGTATTGATATCTTCAAGGCCAATCGTACAGGTGTTATTCCCATACACCGTGACGAGTTTTTGGGTGGTCAGTGCGTCTCTGAGCAGCTCAATTTGAAGTTTTCCCATGTTCGATGTTGCATCCTTAATGATCATATTCACTGATGTTCTCCCGTTGTAGGTTACAACGCTGCCGCTGGCGCAAGCAGGCGAGCCAAGTGGAATAGCGCCAGTGAACTGGACGGCCGCGATGTAGCTTCCATTGATATTGGCCGACAGCTGATGAACATAGCCTTGGTAAATGCCATTTGCGCTGGCGGTTATCGTAAAGGCGGCTGTTGCCAGCAGCGCACAAGCGGTCCTGCATAGAAATTTTTTCGTCGTCATGTTTGATTCTCTTTTTGAGGTTTCGGTGGAATGATTTGCTGAACAGGGCCAAACTGAAGAGACGTGTTGGCATAAAGATCGGAACTGTCAGACATTGATCAGGGACATCGCTACGTTAATTGCGACGTGCTTACAGTTCCCCTACATCACTTCCGGTTCCCGTCGTACCGTTAAAAGTTGTCTTCCAGGCCATGACCAGAGGATTGGCTACGGCCGTACCACTTCGATTCGTCGACGGAACACTGTTCGCCGAAGCTGTCGTTGCTGTACGAGCAGTGTTTGAAATCGCATTTGACGAATAGGCAGGTGGTAAAAATACAGCCACTAAAGTTGCAGTCGGTGAGTTTGGTGCGAATAAAACCGCACTGTTGAACACGGCCCAATACCAGCTATAAGCGAGGAAATCGCAGCTTAAATAACAGCCTTCAACGGAACGCATACGCTTCGCAAGAAGCGAATCGATTCCAATTACCGCATCCGCCGCCTATCCGCTTAGTGTCGAGTCAAATCAATGCGTTTGTCCGCCGTCACTGCTCATTACATAAAGACCCATAGCGTTAAGACTCACAAGCGCTGCCTTGGCGTCAGGAATCAGCGGGAGCAAGTGTTCACGCGGAGGCTTGCCCGGACGACCTTTGGGATCAAATATTTTGATGGACTAGTCGTTTGTGTTGCTGGTCTTTAGTCGGACAAACTGTGTAATGCGCTTGCGCCAGTTAAAAAACGCAGACGCATGCTTGATGTGTTGCCAATAAATGCGAAGCTCGTCTTTCGAAAGTGGAAATTCATCGGCGTGGTTTCCATGATCGTTTGCGTCCATATCCGCAACAGGATTGTGTGTCACCTTAAACATTTTGGAGATAGCAGGAACGCTAGCTTTCGTTCGCGACGACTTGGCTACTCGATACGCGGTTCGAAAATAGTTGCGAAGTTTGTTTGCTTTTCGTCACAATGATTTACAGCACATTTAATGTCCAGATAAGTCCAGCGCAATCTGGCAAATTCGACCTGTAATCCGTTGGTCGGCGGTTCGAGCCCGCCACGTCCTACCACCGCCTTTTGGCGTTAAAGATTTAAAAATAACAAAACAACAAAATAAAAAGCCTGGCATTGCCGGGCTTTTTTGCATGTGGCGCTCCTAAACGCCTGATTTCGCGCTAGCCGCCTCGACCGCCAGATGATCCAGATCGGGCCGCTTCCACGGGTCTACATGCGTCATCAGATTCAGCACGCGATGGCGCTGCATCACGCGTCGCCGCGCCTCCACGGCAATGTCGTGCCCGGCTTCCACCGTCAGCGTCGCGTCCACCTCGATGTGCGCGTCGGCCACGATCATGTCGCCCATCTTGCGGGTGCGGATGTCGTGCACGTTCTTCACGCCCGGCGTCTCCGCTACGGTTTTGCGAATCGCGGCAGCTTCTTCTTCGTTCACCGCGCGATCCATCAAATCGTGCAGCGCGTCCCAGCCAAAGCCCCAGCCCATCTTCGCCACCATAAAGCCCACGATCAACGCCGCAATCGGGTCAAGGATCGGGTAGCCGAGCAGATTGCCGACGATGCCCACACTCACGACGAGGCTGGAGGCCGCATCCGAGCGCGCATGCCACGCGTTCGCCACCAGCATGCTCGACTTCACGCGCTTCGCCACTTTCAGCATGTAGCGAAACAACAACTCCTTCGCCACCAGCGCGCCGAGCGACACATATAGCGCCACCACATGCACCTGGGCAATCGCCTCCGGGTTCTCAAGCTTCACCGCCGCCGACCACAACATCCCCACGCCGACCATCAGCAAAATCGCCCCCAACGCCAGCGACGCCGCCGTCTCAAAGCGCTGATGCCCATACGGGTGGTCCTCGTCCGCGTCCTTCTGGCTCGCGCGGTTCGCCAGCAGCACCACAAAGTCCGACACCAGATCAGACAGCGAATGAATGCCGTCCGCAATCAACCCCTGCGACTTCGACATCACGCCCACCACGATCTGCGCCGTAGACAGCACCACATTCACCACCACGCTCACCCACGTCGAGCGCGAAGCTGCGGACGAGCGTTCAGCCGCCGAGACTGGCGAGTGTTCGTCGTTTTCTTCGTTGAGATCGTCAAATGCCATGGAAAGTCAAATCGCTTCGTTCACGCCTTTACGCGCAACATTAATATCATCGCATCAATGGGAGACACCTGAAACCCATAGTGCTCATAAAACTGCTTTGCGCGCTCGTTCAGCGCGTGAACCAACAGCGCGCGGACGCCCGTGTTTTGTGACACCGCCATCGCACGATTCACCGCATCCTGCAACAGCGCCGCCCCGAGCTTGATCCCTTGTGCACGCTGGGCCACTGCCAGCCGCGCCAGGACCATCACTGGAATCGGGTCCGGCATATTGCGCCGTATTGGAGAAGTGGCCGCAGCATGTGCAACGGCACCGGCCGCCAACGCGTAATAGCCGCAGACGGCATCGTTCTGATCGACCACCACAAAGGTGCGGCTCGCCCCGCTCGCCTGATTGGCTAACGCTCGCCGCGTCAACCAGGTGTTGAGGCTTGCCTCACCACAATCAAATTCGTCGACACCGTGCGCGGACGACAACGGCTCTGGTGCCGACAATCGCAAATTCATGTCGCCTTTGCAGCCTTCACCCACGGCGCCTTCACCGCCATCAGGCGCTCCAGCCCCACATTCGCAGTTGGCGTCGCGTCGAGAAGCTTGTTGAACTGGCGAATCCTGCTCGCGTCCAGACTAAAAAACACCTGATCCAGCACCACCGACTGCGCCCGCTCGCAAGCGGCTTCCAGCATAAAGTCCGAACGGTTCTTGCCCAGCAGCAACGCCGCCTGATCAATCAGATCCCGCTGCTCTGGCAAGGCCCGGAGGTTGATAGCAGCGTCACGCATGGCTTGCTCCTTGATGTGTATTCAACAGATACACGTATGATAATTTTATGTGTAGCTGTTGTCAATACATCCATGAGTTACTGTCGGGCGATGATCACACTGCGACGAACGGCATAGAACTCGAAAAACGCCACTCGAGCATGAACCGCGTGGATCGGTTGAAGCACGACCAATTCACACACCAAACGCACCAGCCATCAACGCCTGTTCCGACGTAGGGATACCAAGGCCGGTCGCAACTGCCCGCCATTCGGCCGCGGCCGCGCGCACGTCAGCCAACACGCGCACCGCGTCCGCCACAGTCAGCCCATAGTCTCGGCATGCGTCCATCGCAATGGACACATCACACGCCGTCTCCACCTCGTTAATCGCCAGCGACAATTCGCGCCGCTCTATCGACGGATTCACGTCATACGCGGGTGACAGCCTGACGCCGTCCGCGCCGATAAAAAAACCGTGATTGCGCAAGTGATCATCGGTGTTGTGAATCAGGATATTGAAGACAACGCGACGAAACAGCTGCTCACAATCAGCGCGCGTATCGGCCCCGCGCGACTGCAACAAATCCACCAGTTCCAGATAGCTCGCGCCCGCTTCCCCATCCGTCCGCTGCGTCAGCGTCATCGCAGACACAAACGCCCGCCTGCGACCGCTTGCCGCGCGATCAAACCGCTGCACCAGATAGGTGGTGTACGGGCTCTCC
>JBBRGY010000045.1:0-12060 GCA_038223495.1 Burkholderiales bacterium
ATCTCGTTATTTATGGGCGGCGCGTCAACACCGAGCCGCGCGGTGGTGCAAAGTGCCGGGTTAGGCTATCGGCTGCAAGCCAGCCTCATGATGCAAGAGTTCAACAGAGCAGGGCCAGTACTGCATTTGTTGCTGCGCTACACCCAAGCGCTCATCACACAGATGGCGCAAACTGCGGTCTGTAATCGCCATCACTCGCTTGATCAACAACTCTGCCGTTGGCTGTTATTGAGCCTTGATCGGCTCAAAGGCAACGATCTGGTGATGACACAAGAACTCATTGCCAATATGCTGGGTGTTCGTCGTGAAGGTGTCACCGAAGCGGCGGGCAAATTGCAGGACGCTGGGTTGATTCGCTATCGGCGTGGACACATCACCGTTCTGGATCGACCGGGCATCGAGAAACGCACCTGCGAATGCTACGCTGTGGTCAAGCATGAGTATGACCGACTGTTGCCACTGAAAATGGCGACCTGAGGATAGCGCCGCATCGAACAAGCGAGTCGGTCGTCGCTCGCTAATCCGATAATTTTAATTTAATGCGTTAACTGCCACGTGTGCAGCGCAATCTGCTCGTCTTCATTCGCTGGCATCACCTGTACGCAATTTGGAGCGGAGAGGACTCCGAACCCATCCAGGCCTTCACAGATACTGGATCGCGTGGCTGCGTCGTTTTCACCGATGCCTCCGGTAAAAACCAGCGCGTCGATGCCACCCAGCACCGCCGCCATTGCCGCGATTTCTTTGCGTATCGAATAACAGAACATCGCAATCGCAAGGGCGGCATCGGCGTTTGACGCGGCGGCGCTGCGGAGTTGACGCATGTCTCCGCTGAGCCCCGAGATGCCCATCATTCCTGAGCGATGATCAATCAGGGCTGCAAGTTTTTCGGCGTCGTAACCGCACTCGCGAACGAGATAGGCGAGCACACCGGGATCGATGTCGCCGCACCGGTTACTCATGATGACGCCACCACTTGGCGTCAATCCCATGCTGGTATCGATGGATTGGCCGTTCGCCACGGCAGTCACGCTGGCACCGTGGCCAAGATGTGCTATCACAAGCCTTTTGGGTATGTCGTTACCGAACTTTCGTACGATAGATTCGCACGACAATCCGTGAAACCCGTAGCGCTCAATGCCAAGCGCACGAAATTCCTTCGGGATCGGTAAGGTGCGCGCGACCTCCGGCATCGTGCTGTGAAATGCGGTATCCAGGCAAGCCACCTGCGGCGCGTCAGGGAACTGCTTTTGCGCGAAATCCAGTAGCAACAACGCCGGAGGTACATGAAGCGGCGCGAACGCTTTCGCTGCGATTAGATTCTGCATCACCGTCGCATCAATCACGGAGTGCTGACGGCAGCGCGGCCCGCCGTGCACGATGCGATGCCCGACCGCCGCAATCGATGGCAGGTGCCGCGCAGTCAGCAAGTCGGTGATTCGACTGATCGCTGCATAGGGTGAGCTAATCGCCCGCGTGTCATCGGCAAGCACGTTGCCGTCGGTATCTTTCGCAAAAAATGCGACATACCCGTCAGAAACGGAGTCTGCCGCGCCCGAGACCAACATCCGGCTGCTATTAGCACCCTCAAGATAAAGGCCGAATTTAAGCGACGATGATCCTGCGTTCAACGCCAGTATCGGCAAGCATGCGTCGTCGCTCAAGTCCGAGCCGCCCAGCGCCAATTTAGAACCTCGGGCATGTCATCCCCATATTCGCAGATGTACGCCTTATGCCGCGCAATGGTTGCGTGATAGCGTAGGGCCGCTTCGTCGACTAGAAGGGCCAGTCGCGGTACGCGGCGAATAGCATCAAACGCGAGTTGATAACGATCTGTGTTGTTCAACACCGCCATGTCAAACGGCGTCGTCGTCGTTCCCTCTTCCTTGTAGCCACGGACATGCAGATTGTCGTGATTGCGTCGGCGATACGTCAGCCGATGAATGAGGCCCGCGTAGCCGTGGTATGCGAAGATGATTGGCTTGTCCGTCGTGAACATCGCATCGAACGCCTCGTCGGTGAGGCCGTGCGGATGCTCGGTTTGCGTTTGCAGCGTCATCAGATCCACCACGTTCACGACACGAACTCGAAGATCAGGCGCATAGCCGCGTAAGAGCGTCACCGCTGCCATCGTCTCCAACGTCGGCACGTCACCCGCGCATGCCATCACGACGTCCGGTTCGCCCTCGTCGGTGCTCGCCCATTGCCAGATGCCCGCGCCCACCGTGCAATGACTCACGGCAGCGTCGATGTCGAGCCATTGCCATTC
The DNA here is from genome assembly GCA_038223495.1 of Burkholderiales bacterium. GTDB lineage: Bacteria > Pseudomonadota > Gammaproteobacteria > Burkholderiales > Casimicrobiaceae > Casimicrobium. The sequence continues at coordinate 2,270 of JBBRGY010000045.1, forward strand.
CGGTTGCTTGCCTGCGACGATCACGTTGACATAGTTTCGGCCGCGCAAACAATGATCGGCCACCGCAAGCAGACAGTTCGCATCGGGCGCAAGATAGATGCGCACCACGTCGGCATTTTTGTTGGCGACGTGATCAATGAAACCAGGGTCTTGATGCGAGAACCCGTTGTGATCCTGCCGCCACACGTGCGAAGTGAGCAGATAGTTCAACGACGCGATGGGTTTGCGCCACGGAATGTCATTGCACACCTTCAACCACTTTGCGTGCTGGTTAAACATTGAATCAATGATGTGAATGAACGCCTCATAGCACGAAAAAAATCCGTGCCGTCCGGTGAGCAAATAGCCTTCAAGCCAGCCCTCACACAAATGTTCACTCAATACTTCCATGACGCGACCATCGGAGGACAGGTCAACATCAACCGGCTCAACATCCGCCATCCACGTTTTTCCGGTCAGGTCGATCACAGCGCCCAGACGGTTAGAAGCCGTCTCGTCCGGCCCGAACACTCGGAAGTTAGCGCTTTTAAGATTCGCCTTCATCACGCCCGCGAGAAACGTTCCAAGTACGCGCGTCGATTCAACCTTGACGCCCCCCGGCTGTGGGACAGGAACCGCAAAATCCCGAAAGTTCGGCAGCGCCAACGGCACCAAAAGCTCGCCTCCGTTGGCATGAGGATTCGCTCCCATCCGCCTTGCACCTGCGGGTGCGAGCTGCGCAATTTCGTCACGGAACTTGCCATGCTCATCGAACAATTCTTCGGGACCGTAGCTTTTCATCCAGGCTTCGAGTTGCGCAATATGGCCCGGCGTTTTGAACTCGGCAATCGGCACCTGATGCGCGCGCCATGTCCCTTCGACCGGCAATCCATTGACGAACTTTGGCCCCGTCCAGCCCTTCGGCGTTTGAAAGACGATCATCGGCCAGCGTGGTCGCTCGGGTGGTGTGTGCGCATCGTCGGAGCGCGCTGCCACCTGGATGGCACGGATGTCGGCAAGCACTTTATCGAGCGTAGCGGCCAGCTGCTGATGAACCACCATCGGATCATCGCCCACCACGAAATGCGGCTCATAACCGTAGCCTTGCATGAGCGAGGTCAGCTCTTCACGACCGATGCGCGCGAGCACCGTGGGATTCGCAATCTTGAAGCCGTTGAGATGCAGAATCGGCAACACCGCGCCGTCATGCTTCGGGTTCAAAAATTTGTTGGAATGCCAGCTCGCGGCGAGCGCGCCAGTCTCCGCTTCGCCGTCGCCGATGATGCAGGCAACGATCAAATCCGGATTGTCAAAGGCAGCGCCATAAGCGTGAAGAAGCGAGTAACCCAGTTCTCCCCCTTCGTGAATGGAGCCAGGCGTTTCAGGCGCGACGTGACTGGGAATACCACCTGGCCAGGAGAACTGCTTAAACAGTTTCTGCATGCCTCGACGATCCTGAGAAACGGTTGGGTACGTCTCGGTATATGTCCCCTCCAGATACGTGCTTGCCACCAGCCCCGGCCCGCCGTGGCCCGGACCAATGATGTTGATCAGGTCGAGATCGTTTTCCTTGATCAGCCGATTGAGATGAACATACAAAAAGTTCAGGCCTGGCGTGGTTCCCCAATGCCCCAATAAACGCGGTTTAATGTGCTCCAGCGTGAGCGGTACATCTAGCAACGGATTGGCGCGTAAGTAGATTTGTCCGACCGACAAATAGTTGGCCGCACGCCACCAGGCGTGCATCTGGCGAAGCATTTCTGCAGAGAGCGGATTCACAGCGTCGGTGACCCGTGTTTGGCGATCTAAGGAACCAGTGGGCAGCACATCAGACATAAGACCGCGCTCAACGAATCAACAATACGGGCACTTTGCAGCGCGAGAGCACGCCGGTAGTGACCGAACCGAGCACGACATTCATCAGCGAGGAATGGCCGTGAGTGCCCATCACAATCAGGTCTGGCTTTTTGCTTTCAACAAACGCGATGATGGCATCGACCGCGTTGCCTTTTGCCATCTGCGTACTGAGATTCCACTGACGCTGTGCCGCGAATTCACGGACGGGATGAAACACTTTTTCCGCCTCATCGTGGTAATAACTATCGACCGTAGAGGAACCGAGGAAGTGCGAGGCATTCGGCGTCACAGCAGGCACTGCCGTGATGGCTGTGTACTGATGCCCCAATCCCAACAGCTGTTCGTTTGCTGCAAGGTAGGCCAGCATGTGTTTGGAGTGTGGGCTTCCGTCGACGGCCAAAAGAATGTGCACAGTGAGTCTCCTTGAGTGATAGATTTTTGATCATATAAGGGTAGATGACGATTGAAATTCGTGCTTTGATCATCGTCAAAGTCGTGGCTGATTGAGTGACTCTGCATTGATCGTAAGCGAGTGTTTGGTGCCGGTCTGTTCGATGTCGAACACAGCGGTTGCACGTGTGCCTGGATCTATTTTTCGTTACGGCAGGCCCTGCTCGTCGGGTCCGACGTACGTAAGTACCGCTGAAAAGCCGAGCGCAGCGATAGAAGCCTCGATCTGCGCCGCCTTGAGGTGTGCCGTGTCCACTCGCATGACAGCCGTTCCGGGCTCTAACGTCACTTCGACACGTCGCGTACCTTTGAGCTTTTTGAGTGCGGCCGTCAAACTGCTCACGCAGCCGTCGCACGTCATCCCGCTGATACTAAAGGTTAGATATTGCATGCCTGAATCTCCATCATCAGCCAACGATTCTCCGTCAGGCGGGCCACGTTGCGGCCAGCAATTCACGACGAAAGTCGTTTTTTGTTCGCTTAAGTGCGCTGGCAGACAGACCGCATCGCGACGTTCGCATAGATTAGCCGAATTGCACTTGGCGAACCTATTTTTACCGAGTGCTCCCGTCATTTGTTCAGGAGACTCTCTATGACTTACGTAACTCGCGATCGTCTTGGCATCTACAACGGTCACAGCGCCACCGATGCCTTGGCTGGGTCAGAGCATGGCCCTGGCCCTGAACTCATGGGTGCAGAGACGCTGATCGGCGACCTGGTTTTCAATCACAAGAACGAAGAGTTGGGCGAGATCAAGGAAATCATGCTCGACATGAGAAACGGCAGAGTGGGCTATGCCGTGATGTCGTTCGGAGGTTTTCTCGGTGTGGGCGACAAACTTTTCGCCGTACCGTGGAATGCGCTCAAACTTGATACCAGGAACCACCGATTTGTCCTCCACATCGAAAAGGACCGCCTGAAAGATGCGCCCGGATTCGACAAAGGCCGTTGGCCCGACATGGCTGACCATGCGTGGACGGCAAACATCCACAGCTACTACGGCACCGTTCCCTATTGGGGCGACGCAGCGCTTTAAGCCTCGCGTTACTGCGCTTAAGCAGATCGCGTCCCGCTTACCCGGTGACGCGTTCGCCATCGATACGTTCCCGAAATTTCCCTCAAATTCTTTGCCAATTCGGCGCTGAAAATTCACCTCAAAACAGGACATCCCATGAAAACTTCTACATCAATACTGGCGCTAGCCGCCGCTGCAATTTCGTTCACACTCGCAGGCTGTGATCGTCCGGTTGTGGTTGCTGCACCTGCCACTGTGGCCGTACCGGTTCCGGTCGCCGTGCCCGGCCCAGCAGGCCCAACTGGCGCGACGGGTGCCCCTGGCTCGACTGGCTCGACTGGCTCAACGGGTTCGACCGGTTCGACCGGTTCGACCGGGTCAACGGGTATGCCCGGCAACGATGGCATGAAAGGCGATACTGGCAAGACCGGTGACAGCACGACGGTCATCATCACGCCGCCAGCGCCAAAACAATAAAACACTCAACGCCCCCTAAAAGGAGACACTTATGAGCATCGGAACCATCCTTCTGATCGTCCTGATTCTGTTGTTAGTTGGCGCACTTCCTAGCTGGGGGCACAGCAGGAGCTGGGGTTACGGACCCAGCGGCGGGCTGGGGCTGATCGTGATCATCCTCATCGTGCTGCTGGTGATGGGGAAAATCTAGCCACTCAGATCGCGGGTAAATGTTGCTGCGTCGTCATTGCCACGCAGCAACACCGTTAGCTGCAACGCTCGTCGTCCGACGAAAGTCAGTGAGGATCGCGTGGACTGCATCAGCTTTACAGTGGAATGACGTTTGCACAGGGGCTAGCTTCACATAATGGTGCAAGTCGACTAATTAGCTTTTTAGCATTCAGCCCCGGAGTGAACGTCGTTTCAGCACAAAGCTGTAGAGCATGAAGCATTAAATTTGATGATTTGCGATGCCAACTGCCTGACGGCACCAGGCAATAGCGTTTGGATTACAGAATTTCTGCTGTCGCCCTATTTCACTTTTCCCAGCGCGACACGAAACTCTTCCAGCTTGGCCTCATACGCATCCGCCTCGCCGTAGTCCAAAAATCGGTTGTAGCGTGAGTGCGTACCGAGAATTTTGTGGGCATGTTTAATGGGGCAAAAATACTGCTCGGTTCTTGCCAAAATCTCGCTCATGTAGCCCATCAGCCCATTGCCGTATTCGCAGTAGGTGCAATGAAATTTCTCGATGAAATTCAGGTAGCTCAAGTGCCTGCGGTCAAACACGATGTAGTCGCTACGCCGCACTTTGGTCACGCGATAAATCGGGAAGCAAACCGCCTGATAGAAACTCACGCAAGCGTCCAGCATGACGAGCGGAATGATCATCGTGTAGATAATCGGCCCGGTAAGCAGGTTTTGTGGACGGTCGGTGATCAACCAGCGGAAAAAGCTCCGTTTCAACTTCTGGTGCGCTGCCTTAACCGAGCGCTCAAACTCGACGCGTTTGCCTTTAATCTCGAAGAACATTTTGTGTTCCTGCTGCTGAACTGCTGTTCGCAATTCGTCTTCAAGCGTGGCCATTCGCGCCAGAATTTGTGAAATTTGTTCGTTCATTGAGTGGCACTTCTAAAAATGCGTTTGCGGGGTGCCATTAACTACGCGCGGTCGCTGCGAAACACCCAGTCCCAAAACGAATTGGTCACGCCAAAATAGCGTGGTTGTGCTGTTGGGTGATGGTGAAGCGCGTGACAAATCTTGCGGCGTTTGATCCAAGCATTGTCAAAACGCCAATAGTGCATCGCATGGTGCGTGACGCCATACAAAAAGTAACCGATCAATATCCCAAGTGTCACTGCATCCGCTCGCCAGATGTCGCTTAGCCATAGGGCGGGCAGAAACACGAATGCGACAATCAGAAAGCCACTGATCCATGTTGGCGTGCAGATGAGTGCCATCGGGGTCCGATGATGCTCGGCGTGCCAGGTGCTGAAGGGGCGGAGTCCATGCAGCACGAAGCGATGCAGCACGTACTCGACCGCCGTCCAACCCAAAAGGGCTGCAAGCGAGAAAGACACTAATTCCCAGCTGCGATTTTCAGGGCCGTCAAGCACAATAAAGGTCGCAAGCGCCAAGCTGGCGATCAAATACAGCACGAAGTCCACGGTGTATGCGGTGGCGCTTCGCTCTAGCGTGAAAGGGGACACTGGTTTCATCTTGTTGGCGGATCGACAGCTGAGATTGAATCTCATGTTAAGGCGAGGTAAGAATACTCTTTCTCACGCACGTCGTCTGTTCGCAATCGCAATCGCATCGTGAACGCATGCGGCCATTCTTTTTCCGTTGATGCGGTCGTACAACGTCCTCAGGAAACATCGTCGTAGGTGTAGCTGGTGCCGTGCTCGGCAGCTATCTGTTGAATCCGCTCATCGATTCGGAAATGGCGGTATCCAATTTCGTAAGCGCTCAGTCATAGTATTGGCTGCCATGGGCGCATTGAGTCTGCTAAATTTAGTCAAATGGTTGACCACACGTTAGACAGCCGCGTCTTGAGATGAAACGACGATCAGCCATCTTCTCCGCTCTAGGATTGACCGCAGGTGCGGTTGGATGGGCGATCTGGCCCCGTGAGGGAATGTGGAACCCGTGTCTTGCGTTGCCGATGCCCGAGCGTCTGGCGAAGCATGAAATCGTCCAGTCCGCTTGGGCTGGCCTCGATGCAAAAATGGTTTGGGATGTGCACGTCCATCTGGCCGGTTTCGGAGATGGAACGAGTCGCGTCTGGGTCAACCCGTTGATGCAGAGCGTCTTTCATCCGTTTGAATTCGTTCATGCACAGTTCTACGCAAACGCCGCGTGCGCGACCCATCAAAACGCGGAGGTGACGGACACGTACGTCGCGCGGCTCGATGCCTTGCAGCAACAGCGCCCAGTGGGCGCAAAACTCCTGTTGCTGGCGATGGATTATTTTCACGATGCCCTCGGCAATCGCGTTCCCGAAAAAACCGTTTTTTATGTACCGAATGACTACGCCGCAGACGTGGTGGCACGGCATCCCGAACGATTCGAATGGGCCGCCTCGGTTCATCCCTATCGTGCAGACTGCCTCGAAGCGCTTGAGTGGGCAAAGCAACACGGTGCCCGGGCGGTCAAGTGGATTCCTTCGACCATGAACATTGATCCCGCGTCAAGGCGATGCAAGCCGTTTTACGACGCGTTGAAACGATTGGACTTGCCTTTAATTAGCCACGGCGGCTACGAACATCCACTGCTTGGGTCCGGAGCGCTTCAGGCACTGAACAATCCGCTTGCACTGCGGCGCCCGCTCGAACACGGGGTTCGGGTCATTGTGGCGCACTGTGCCAGCACCGGAACAAGTATCGATACCGACCAGGGCGCAAGCGGCCCCGAGGTCGATTGCTTCTCATTGTTTTCACGCATGATGGAAGAGCCGCAATTTGTCGGACTGTTATTTGGCGACATTTCAGCGTTGACCGAATCAAGTCGGGTCGGACCGCTGCTTCGCAGCATCCTTGAGCGGTCGCATTGGCATGGTCGGCTGTTGAACGGGTCGGACTACCCGCTGCCCGGCTACCTACCTGAGGTGTCGATCAATCGTCTCGTGGAGTACAAGTTCATCCCAAAAAAGATCGGCGAAGTCCTCCGTGAAATTCGAGAGTACGATCCTCTGCTGTTCGACTTTGTTGTGAAAAGGCACATCAGCGCGGGCGATCACCGCTTTCCGGCGTCGGTGTTTGAGACAGCGGCATTTTTCAGAAGCCGGGCAATTGCCTAGTGTTCAACGCCGCAATAGCACGCGTCGGGGCGCTTGACGTGGCTCAATCGCGAAAGAAAATGGTCTGACCACGACTCCTTAAGCTCCGAACGCGATGCGAATAAATGTTCGGTACACATATGGGACTAAAAACTCGGACAAAGAAAAAGGGTTAGCAGATACTATCTGTCTAACCCTTTATGAGTGTGGCGCGGCTGGCAGGAATTGAACCCACGACCCCTTGGTTCGTAGCCAAGTACTCTAATCCAACTGAGCTACAGCCGCTAAGCTTTCAATTATAGACAGAAACGTGGCATTTCGTCAAAAAGCGACCACGTGATCCAGCTCAACGCGGATGCCGATCGCTTCGCCGATGCGGTGGTTGTGGTGGCTGGGCACCAGAGCGAGAACGCTGCGACCGCTTGCTAATTGAAGTGTGTAGAGGAAGTCTGCGCCGCGAAAAGCTCGATCGAGCACTTTGGCGGTCGTTGGGCTGGCATCGTCGTGAACCACGTCATCGGGGCGCAGCAAGAGTTCGATTTCATCGCCGGGGGCGCGCGAGGTCGGGGTACAAAGCTGCAAGTCGCCGAGTTCGCTGTCAAGATGCGTGGCGTTGATCACTCGGGCCGGAAGAAAAACCCCTTCGCCAACGAAGTCCGCGATGAAGCGTGAGCCTGGGCGATGGTAGAGGTTGTACGCGGTATCCCATTGCTCAAGATGACCGTCACGCAGTACGCCAATTTCATCAGCTAACGCGAAAGCTTCATGCTGATCGTGCGTGACGAGAAGCGCCGTTGCCCCCGCTTCGGCTAACGTCGCGCGGACCTCCGTTGAAAGTTGCTGCCGCGTTTCGATATCGAGATTTGAGAACGGTTCGTCAAAGAGCACGAGTTTTGGCTTGACCACGAGCGCACGTGCGAGTGCAACGCGCTGCTGCTGGCCCCCGGAGAGTTCGTGCGGATAGGCGTGCGCGGTGTCGCGAAGGTGCACGAGATCAAGCGCGGCTTCTACGCGCGCGGCACGCTCCGCCGACGAGAGTTTGCCGAGTCCAAAGCCAACATTTCCCGCCACATCGAGATGTGGAAAAAGCGCGTAATCCTGAAACACAACACCGACGCCGCGAAGCTCTGGCTCGACATGAATGCGCCCGTCTGCGACGACTCGATCACCAATGCGAATCGTGCCGCCGCCGATACGCTCAAGCCCAGCGACGCAGCGCAGCAGCGTGGTTTTGCCGCAACCTGACGGGCCGAGCAGACAACCGACGTGGCCCGCTTCTACGCGAAAACTGACGTCATGCAACGTGTCTCGAGCTGGTTCACGTCCGCGCGGCGGGTAGCGATGACAGAGATGGCTAACTTCAAGTGAATTGGGCATGCGTTGATTGTAAGAGTGGCGCAAGCGAGGAAACTTCTGCCGCGTGTTCGCGGCTCTCGCCGTACCTACACATTAACCAGTGGCGATGATGGCTTTGACGCGCTCAACTGAAGGCGCGATTTGCACCACGCGTAACGGCAGCGTCATCATTGTTTGCTGTTCTGTCGTGAGCGGCGGATCGAAGCCAACGGCTTGACGAACCGTTTCGGCAAACTTTACTGGCAACGCGGTCTCCAGTGCGATCATCGGCAGGCCGGGCTTGATGAGCGAGCGAGCGACTTTCACGGCATCTGCCGTGTGTGTATCAATCAGGCTACCTGTCTTTTCGTAAACCTCACGAATCGTTGCCAGCCGATCAGCATGTGTGCTGGTGCCAGCAACGATGCCGAACCGGTCGCGCAGTCCTTTGAATTCGGACGTCTGCGACACATCGAAAGACCGGCCTTGATCGACTTCTCGCCACATGGTTGCGATGCGTTCTGCGTCACCATTGAACAGATGAAATACAAAGCGCTCGAAGTTTGAGGCCTTGGAAATGTCCATCGACGGGCTGGAAGTTTCATGCGTCTCGTTGCTCGGACGCGGACGGTACACGCCGGTGTTGAAGAACTCAGCGAGGACGTTGTTTTCGTTGGTGGCGAGTACCAATGTGTCAATCGGGACACCCATTTCGCGAGCGACGTGGCCCGCGAGGATATTGCCGAAGTTGCCGGATGGGACAGCGAACGAAACCTGCTGCGCGTTGCTCGTCGTTGCAGCAAGATAACCACGCACGTAATAAACAATCTGCGCCGAAATGCGACCCCAGTTGATGGAGTTCACCGTTCCGATGTTGTGCGTACGCTTGAAATCAAGATCGTTTGACACGGCCTTTACGATGTCCTGACAATCGTCGAACACGCCTTCGACGGCGATGTTGTGAATGTTCGCATCCTGCAATGAGTACATCTGCGCACGCTGAAACGCGCTCATTCGGCCAGCAGGTGAAAGCATGAATACGTTGACGCCCTTGCGTCCGCGCATCGCGTATTCTGCGGCGCTGCCGGTATCGCCGCTGGTCGCGCCGAGGATGTTGAGCGTTTTGTTTTGACGACCGAGTTCGTACTCGAACAAACGACCGAGCAGTTGCATCGCCATGTCTTTGAAGGCGAGCGTTGGGCCGTTCGACAAGGCCTGAATTTCCATGCCTTGTGCATAGGCGTCGATACTGCGCAACGGCGTGATTTCTTCGGTGCCGTAGACCGCTTTTGTGTAGGTCGCTTTGGTAAGTGCGGCGAGTGTTGCCGAGTCGATATCATCGGTCGCAACGAACTTCGAAAGCACGGCATGCGCTAGTGCGTGGTACGGCAAAGCGCGCCAAGCGGTCAGCTCAGCGTCCGT
>JBBRGY010000046.1:0-12046 GCA_038223495.1 Burkholderiales bacterium
AAGACCGAATATCACCGCCACGGCAATGATCGGTCCCGCTGTTGAAAACTGCGTCAGCGCAGCCAGCATCCCAAGCATCATGCCCATACCAAAGCCGATGTACGGAATAAACACGAGCAATCCCGTCACTAAACCCACCGGCAACCAAAACTGCAAACCCGACAACTTGAGGGCAATACAGTAATAAGTCGCCAACGCCAGCATCACCATGCCTTGGCCGCGTAAAAACTCCGACAGTACGGCGTCGATTTCACGCGCCAGATTGCGTACCATCGGGCGCGCGCTGTGCGGCACCAGACGGTCTATTCCGTCAATCAGCGTCGGCCAGTCGCGCAGCAGATAAAACATCACCACGGGCAGCAGCATCGCGTTAACCACGACGCCGATCAGCATCTGCCCGCCCAGCTTCAGCGAGCCGGCCAATTGCGCCGAGAGATCGCCCACAGCGCCCGCGTTATCCTGCATCAGCGACTTCACCTGCGTTAGATCTAGCGAAATCGACGTCCCAAGCTGGGCATTCACCCAAGGCAACCACTCGGTTTGTGCCCGCGTCAGGAGCTCGGGCATCTTTGTAGCGATCTGCGAAATTTCGTTCGAAACCAGCGGCACGACCACCAGCACCAGCCCCGCGATCAACGCGCCAATCGTCAGCACGATCATCACCGCACCGGCTGAGCGCGGCACACGCCGCGCCGCCAGCCACGCCACCACGGGCGCGGCAATATAAGACAGGATCGCCCCGGCGATAAACGGCGTCAGCACCGGGGCCAGCGCGCGGATTAAATAGCCCACCGCAATCAGAAGCCCCGCCACGACGACTGCGCGCAACGTGGGGGTCAGGTCAACCCACCAGCGCGGGCCGGTGGCGGTTACCGTCACACTCGGCGGCACGGTTGGCACCGCATCTGCTCTGTCAATACCGGGTCGGGGCGGCGTCAACAGAGCCACCTCCACAGGCGGGCTAAAATTTTCCTTTGATATCTTTGGGTCTGCGGCCATAGTGGGCGGCATTAAATCACGATCACGCCATGACAGCCTCAGTTAATTTGCCTAAAAATCCCGACACACTCACCTACGAACAGGCAGGAGTCAACTACGATCAGGTTGATCCCATCAAGTTGCTCGCGCAGCAAAGCGCCCGCGCGACCGCCGCACAATTGATGCAGCATGGCTTAACCGAGGTGGCAGCCTCGCGCGGCGAATCGGCCTATGTGCTTGATGTTGGACCGTTTTATCTTGCCTCCATCGTCGAATGCCTTGGCACCAAAATTCTGGTCGCCGACGCGGTTTATCGCGAAACAGGAAAGAGTTTTTACGCAGCCATCGCGCAGGACACGATTGCAATGGCCGTGAACGACCTGATTACCGTGGGCGCAACGCCGCTCATTGTGCAAGCCTATTGGGCAGCGGGCGGCAGCGATTGGTTCTCGGACAAAAAGCGCGCTGCCGACCTCATCGCCGGTTGGAAAGCCGCTTGTGAAATTAGCGGCGTGTCATGGGGTGGTGGTGAAACGCCAGCGCTCGCGGGCGTGGTGGAAGGCGGAACGATTGATCTCGGCGCGTCTTGCGTCGGTCTGGTCAATCCAAAATCACGGCTATCGCTCGGCGACAATCTTGCTGCGGGGGATGCAATCGTGATCCTCGCTTCGAGCGGCATTCACGCTAACGGCGTTTCGCTCGCTCGCAAATTGACGGAACGATTGGCCAACGGCTATCAGACGGACATTGGTAACGGAGAGGCTTTCGGCGAAGCCTTGCTCGCACCCACGACGCTTTACGCGCCAGTCACCGAAGCGCTCGCCAAAGCAGGCGTGACGGTTAATTACTGCATCAACGTCACCGGCCACGGCTGGCGTAAATTGTTGCGCCACACGAGTGAATTCACCTACCGAATTCACACCGTTCCACCCGTTCCGCCGGTGCTTTCGTTCATGCAGCGCGAAGCGAAACTGGACAATGCTGAGGCGTACGGCACGCTGAATATGGGCGCAGGATTCGCGTTTTTTGTTACAGCCGATCAGGCCGAAAAGACAGTCGCGATTGCCAAACAATGCGGCATCGAAGCATGGGTCGCCGGAGCCGTAGAAACCGGGCCGAAGCAAGTCCTGATTGAGCCGATTGGCGTGACGTATGGGGCAGAGGACTTAAAGCTTCGTTGATTGGCAGCAGCGTTCGGGCTTGAGAATTAGCAATGCGCTGAATGAGCTTGATCCGCCTATCGCTGCGGCGTCGGCAGCGCCCGCACTGGGCCAACATCAACTGTACCTTCTTTGTCGACGATCATGCGGCGCGCGGCGCTTTCAACAAACCTCTCGATTTCGCTCACAAGTTGTTGCGGTGTGAGACTTTTCTCAACGTCGAGTGTGGTCGATTCAGAATTGATGATCTTGCGAAAGTCGTAGCGTGCTTCACTCCGAATCACGGCAAGTGTTTTGGCATCAAGCACCGTTACCTGCATGTAGAAAAACGGCGCGACATAGGTTCCTGAGCGCGGTTTTTTGTAATCGGCTGAGGTCACGTCACGCACTTCATCTTCGAGCGTACCTACTTCCATTGCATCGTCTAAGTTCGAAGCAACGGGTTGCACAAAAAGCCCAATTCCACTCAAGCGGGTCCCCATGCCCTTGCGTTCTTCCATCAGCCACTTCGGCGTTACCACGAAGATTTGATCCCATTTTGATCGCTCGGACAGTGGCGTAAGGTAATCCATCACCCGCTTCATGGTGTAGCGCTCACGCTCCTGCGGCAGCACCGCTCGATCTTCCAAAGTCGGCATTAGGGTAAGTAGCGTCAACTCTGCATCAGAGTATTGCGCTGCGAGCGCACGATCCATTCCGCGCAACACCACCAGGTTCAACCCATTATTCGGCATCGTCACCCATTGCCGAACGAACGGCTCAATACGCGACGCAACGGCGGGCTTGCGGCGAACGTATTGAAATTGATCGCCTGCGGCGGCGAGAATGGCGATCAATTTTGGCGACGCTGCGCCGGATGAAATTGTCTCGGCAACTAGCGCTTGGGCGTTTGTGGCACCAATAATCGCCGAAAACGAGAAGCACGCAAAGAGCGCGAGCCATGGAGATGAATAACTTGGAATGCGCTGCATTTTTTCTTTCGCAGATGAATGGTGATGCGTTCTGTCTTACTCAGTTATTAGCACGGCTGCGCTTTCAATCCATGGATCGGAAACGCCTTCGACTGGCGTCTCGTGCCTTCGCTGGCATCTCAAACATTTCGGGTGACACGAGGCGTTGAATATAGGCGTTGGCTGGGTTGCAAAATTCTCGTTTACGGGCGTTCTCGGCGAATCTCGCCGCTAATGCATCATTTTTTCGTGCCAATAGCCCAGGCGAATACGTTTGCGCCAGCCTGAATGCGGCATCCACTGAGCCAGAATCGCTTTGGTCTAGCAGAGAATCAGAATCTTTTGCCGCGCGAACGCTGCCGTCCTCGAAAGACTGGGACTTTTTCCCATCTCGCAACACTGACACGACTATCGCTGCGTATTCCGTCCCTGCGTCAGGGAGCTCTGGCTACGCAAATTTTCCCAGCAAATTGACGGTCAAGACGTCGATTTCATAGCGCTTCGTGAGCCAGAGTAAGTCTCAGCAACAGGCCAACGTAAATGCATTGGCGATCCCGCATAAAGCATTTCCGCAAAGCTCGACGATTTTTTGCCGAACTGGTGGCGCTTCTGCGGCAAATAACGTCGAACGGTGACCGCGATCTGCAAGACATATTACCGTGGTAATATGCACTTCCTCTGTTTGGAGTTTGGTATGGACTCATCAAGCACTAATGTCGTGCCAACCGTTGCACTGGAAACGCGAGTCACATCGCAAGGTCAGGTGTCGGTGCCTGCGGCGATCCGGCGCAAATTGGGCGTCGAACCCGGCAGCACATTGCAATGGACGGTGCGCGGCGATGAAGTGGTTGTCAAACGCCGTACCGGTTCGACATTTGATGAGATGCACAAAATATTATTTCCTAACGGACCACCCAAGCGGCGCTCCCTGAAGGAAATGGACGAGGGAATCGCGCAGTACATGCGTGAAAAGTATGCGCGCGGTTGACACCAATCTTCTCGTCCGGGTGCTTGCCAAGGACGATGCAAAACAAGAGAAAGCCGCCCTGAAATATATTGCGGGCGGCGTTTGGGTTTCGCTACTGGTGTTGGCGGAAGTAATTTGGGTGATGCGGACGGTGTACGGCTGTGACCGTGCGCAACTCTACGGGTTTGCTGAATTGCTTCTGGGTCACGACGATCTGCAATTTGAGAACATCGACGTGGCGCAGCGCGCGCTCGACGCGTTTAAGCAGCACCGCAAACTCAATTTTTCCGACTGTCTCGTGGTTGAAATCGCGCGCAAACAGGGCCATAAGCCACTGGCTACGATTGATGTAGCCCTGTCAAAAATTGATGGTGCGTACCGGGTGATGACGTGAGCGCTCGCCCCCGCATCGCCGTCCTCCTCTCCGGTCGCGGCTCCAACCTGGCCGCACTTTTGCGTAACGATTGCGGTGGCGACATCGTGGTCGTCGGCAGCAATAAAGCGGCCGCGAAAGGTCTCGACATCGCCTGCGACGCGGGTATCAAAACATTTGCTATTAGCCACAAAGACTTCGCCACGCGCGAAGCGTTTGATCAGGCGTTGGTGGATGCATTGAACGTTCACCGCCCCGATCTGGTCGTATTGGCGGGGTTCATGCGAATCCTTACGCCGATATTTACCAATGCTTTTGCGGGGCGCCTGATCAATATTCATCCTTCGTTGTTGCCCAGTTTTCCAGGTGTCGACACGCATGAGCGCGCGTTAGCCGAAGGCGTCAAGTTGCATGGCTGCACGGTGCATTTTGTGACGCCAGTGTTGGACGCAGGCCCGATCATCGCGCAGGCGGCGGTGCAGGTGGATGACGATGACACAGCCGAAACTTTAGCGGAGAAAGTGTTGCTGCAAGAGCATCAAATTTTTCCGTACGCGGTGCGCCTCTTTTGTGAGGGGCGTTTGCAGGTTGACGGCCAGCGCGTCAGAACGTTGCCGAAATCTGCCGCGAGGGACATCCACAGCGCGAATGCACGCGTTTAGCGAAGTTCATGTCCGACGCAGCCATTCAGACATCCGCCGATTCGCCTGTCCCTAAGGGCTCGATTCCCCAGTCGGATGGATCCGATGATGGGCGCTATTCGCTGGTGCGTGGACTGAAGAAACGGCGAGGCCTGTTCTCCACTCCCAAGCGAAAGTTTGCAGCGGCGCTGATGGCCTCGTTGCTGGTTCACGTCATCCTTGGCGCGTTCGTCACTGTGGAACCGCCTGAAGAAAAAATGCTGCCGCTGACCGCGCGGTTCATGCAGTTGCCGCCGCCACCGGTGCCTGTCGCGGCAGCGAAACCAGCGCCGAAAGCTAAACCTAAAGTCGCGAAGCCACGTCTGGTGACTGCGGCGCAAGCGCCAGTCGCCGTTGCGGTCGTCGAGCCGATTGTCGAGTCCATCCCAGCGCCAGAGCCCGAGCCAGCGGCCGCACCAGTCGTCGAGGCGGTCAAGCCAGAGCCAATCCTGGAGCCAATCCCAGCGCCACCGCCCGTCGTCGAGCCGCCGCCTGCGCCGCCGCCCGAGCGCATGCCGCCGAAAAAAATTGAGTTGGGTTACACGGCATATCTCGGCGAGCAAAAGTTTGAAGTCGGCCCGATTCACCTGACGTTCACGCACGACAACGGCCGCTACAAGCTCAAAGTCACGGGGCGCGGGCGAGGCTTGGCGGCGTTGTTGTACCCCGGCACATTCACTGGCGAATCGGAAGGCCAAATCACCGCCGAAGGCTTGCGACCCGACAAATTCACCGAGGAGCGCGGCAATCCCGACAAGCGTCGTGAGGTGATCTTCGACCACATCAATCACGTGATTCGTATTCCCGACAAGGAGCCCATTCCGTTTGAAGGCGCGGCGCACGATCCGCTCACGTGGATCGTTCAGTTTTATTTTGCAATGCCCAAAGGTGACGCCGTGACGTTGAGCGTTGGCACGTCGCGCCGCCTTGACGTTTACAACATCACGCGCATCGGCGACGAGGTGATTGACGCCGCCACGGGCGAAGTCGATCCGCTCACCGGAAAACGTGGCACCAAGCCCATCAGCACCCAATTGTGGAAAGGTGTGCGCAAGCCCGATGCCGACGGCAAGCCCAATGGCAGTGCGCAGTTCTGGTTATCGCCTGAGTGGAATTACATCCCGTTTCGAATCAAACTCGTAAACGCTCAGGGACGCAGTGCATCGCTTGAATTGACGGCGGTTAGCACTGAGTAGCTTTACCACTAAATGGCGTTTACACAGGGGCTAGAGCGTATTTTTATCATAAGTCGATCCATAAGAAAATGGACCTGTAGCCCTTGTAAAGTAAGCCATTCAAGAAAAAGCTGATGACCATTTTGCGATACTTCGTTGCAGCGATGTGCCTCGTCACGCCGCCGAACAAGCGTTCGAGCAAGACTAGCCGTGGGCAATCGTCTGTTCGACCGTATCCTTTAGAGTTGCCCTTTAGCGCGGCTGCGTCATGCCGCACTGCGTGACCAAGTAGTCGCGAATGCTCGTCCCGCTGGTGCGTCGCGCCAGCGCGGTGGGCGTGATGCCGTTGGTCACCGCCGTACCCGTGAATCCCATCGCAACGCGCGCCATGAACAACAAATCATTCGCGCCCAGCGCCGTGCCGTCATCGTCCACGTCGAGCGTGCAATTGCGACCGGCGTAGCTTTGACCACGCAACACGCGATAGACGCAGGCGTCGGTGATACCACCACCGTCGTTGCCGTAGCAGCCACCCGAAATCAGCAAGCGCTCGTCGGCGTCGAGCAGTGCGCCCGCTACTGCTGTGGCATATCCCGAGGTGGTCACAGCCATCACGCCGCCAGTGCCATAGCCCGCGTCAAGACTTCCGTCAGTGTTTAGCCGGAACGTGCAAACTTTGTTGCGATCGACGCATCCCGCAGAAAGTACGAGCTTGCCATCGCGCTGCAACGCTATGCCAGTTCCCTCACTCTGCGCGCCCAGGGCGGCGTTGCTCGGCAGCGACCAACCGCCGGCGAATGTGGTGTCAAGCGCTCCGGCGGCAGTTACTCGTGCAGCACACGCGCGAAGCGTCGATCCGTCGACGCAAATCCCCGCCAACGCCACGCCGCCATCGGGTTGCAATACCGCTGCGCTGGGGCCTTCGGACGCCGCGCCGCCAGCGTGATGAGGCAACGTCGGGACGCCACTGCCGCCGACGTAGGAGGTGTCACGCAAACCCGCCGCCGTGAAGCGCACCAGACAGAAATTCGCCGTGCTGCCACTGCCGTAGTCGCAGTAGCCATAAACAATGGCCGCGTCATCTGGTGTGAGTAGCAGACCCGTCGCCGCGAAATTGTTGGCGGTGATTACGACGCGAGCGTTGCCACCGGTTCCGTAGCCCGCGTCGACCGCGCCGTTCGCGAAATAGCGCCACGCGCAGAAACCGTGCGTGACGTCCCAGCAGGTGCCCGTCACCACAACTTTGCCATCGTTCTGCACCGCAACTCCAGCAGCGTCGCTGCTGACGTTGCTGGCAAGCGTGATCACCACGCTGCCCGCGCTGCCGTAACTGCCGTCAATCTGCCCATTTGCGAGCAGGCGTGCGTGACAGGGCAACGCGCCCCCGCCTGCCGTGGGGGTGCATGCGCCCGCCACCAGTATCCGGCCATCTGGCTGCACAGCGATGGCGTTGCTTAGCATCCTGAAGCCGGCAACGAGCTGGCCCACCACTTTGCCGCCGCTGCCAAACGTTGCATCCGCTGAACCGTCGTCGTTGAGGCGAAAAAAGCAGGGCACATTGCCCGCACTGTCATTGCAGCGGCCCACGGCGAGGTAGCGCCGTCCGGGATAGTTGACGAGGGTGGTGGCTTGATCGGTGTTGCCCGTCACCAGCTTCACGTCAGCGCGCCCGTCACTGTCAAAACTGGTATCGAGCGCGCCTGCGTTCTGCGCGTTGGTGGCGCCAGATAGCACACCGAACCCAACGACGGTTGCGGCAACGGTTGCGATCAAACGAAGGCGAGAAACATGATGTCGCATGATGATCAATCCTTCACCGGGAGACCGCATTGCGCGATCAGATATTGCCGGATGAGCGGCCAGGTGTTGCGCGTTGCAGATGATGAAAATGTAATGCCACCGATGATCGCCGCACCCGCTACGCCGCGCTGCACGCGAGAGAGGATCAGCATGTCGGTGGTGCCGAGCACGCGACCGTCATCATCAAGGTCAAGCGAACATGCACTGGCGGCGAACGGTCCGCCGTCAACCCGTTGCACACAAAACGCCGGGTCCGCGCCCGACAAAGTGCACTGTCCGACCCAAAGCAATTTGCCATCGCGTTGCAAAGCTGATGCGTAAAGCCGATCACCGCCATTGAGCGCGCCGTAGGTGAAGCCCGTGCCGGCCCACGTGGTGTCGAGGCTGCCGTCTTCGTTCAAGCGGATGGCCGAAAAATTGCCGCTCCAGGTGCCACTCAGAATCGCCTTGCCATCGGGCTGCATCACGATTGATTCGCCCGTGCCGCCGCCGAGGACAGTGAGCGGCGCGATGTAGAAACCGTTGCTGCCATACGTGGTGTCAACCGATCCATCGCCGCCCAACACGCGCACCACGCAAAAGCGCTGCGTCGAGCTGATAGTGCAAAAGCCGCCCAACAGCACTTTGCCGTCGGCCTGCAATGCAACGCTTGTCGCGAGCGAGTTACTGCTGCCCGGTGGCGCGATCACGCTGGTTAAAAAACTGCCGGGCGTGCCGTTGCTGGTGATTCGCCCGCGCACAAAGTAGAACTGACCTGCCACATTGAGCGATCCGGCGTAAACGATCTGGCCGTCACTTTGCAGCGCGAGACCACCGAGCCGATAAATCTGCCCGCTAAAAAAACCAAACTGCACTCCTGCGCCGGGCGTTGGGCCAAACGTCGTGTCAACACTGCCATTCGCATTAAATCGGCCGATACACACTGATTCAAGGCTCGCACCGTTGTAACAAGCACCGCCGACGATGATGCGACCGTCGGGCTGCAACAGCATCGTCCGCGCCTCCAGCATCAGACCGCTGGGGCCGAACAGTGCGCGTCCGCCACTCGGGTTTAAGTCGCCGAAGTTGGTGTAAACGCCACCGCTCGAACTGAGTCGATACGCACAGAACTTCGCCTCACAGGTGCCGGTGACGACGATGTTGCCGTCGGCTGCTACCGCCACGCCCGACGGGTATTGATCGGTGCCCGCAGTGAGTTGCACCAGACCGTTGGTTGCGAAGCCGATGTCTATTGAGCCTGATGGGTTAAAGCGCGTGATGCACCAGTCGCGCGCCGAGCCGGAGCCGGCCGTTTTGCCGCAGCTACCGACCACGACGATCTTGCCATCCGGCTGCACCGCCACCGCCCGCGCCAGATCGTAGCCGGGGCCAATGTTGCGGGTGACGATTCCGCCGATGCCAAATCCCGGATCGTAAATGCCGGGCGCAGCGGTTGCGGGTTGCGTTGCGGCACCAGCGATGGCGACCGTGGCGAGCAGCGCGGCGGCGCGCATGCGCGCCAGCGAGACAACGTAGAGGAGCGAACGAAAAATCTGCATGATGAAGCTTCCGTTGAGAACACAGGGCAACTGCAAATAGCGTAATAGTGCGAATTTCGGCTCATGGCCTGCAGCGCGAACGGCGCGCTCATCACACAATCGCAATATTAGCTTTTTAACGAAAGCATTGCTACACAGGGGGTAGGTTCAATTTCTATTGAAAGTCGACATATGGCAAAAACAAGCATCGTCCCCTATTAAATGGTGCATGTAGCAAAAAGCTGATGACGCCACCGTTACAATATCTCCATGTATCTACGACCTTCCGCGCTCAACGCGCTCGCCTTCGCCATTCAGTCCGCCTCAAAATTTGAGTACCCGGCTGATCGCACGCTGTCCTACGTTTTGCGCGAGCAGCGCGTCGGCTCGCTCGACCGTCAACTCGTCGCCGAGGGCTACTACGCGTGGCTTCGCCATCGCCTCTCGGTCGAAGCAATTGCGGGCAAAGACGCATCGCACGTTGCCATCGCATTAGCCGCGCTCGCCCGTCAGTTCCGTCGTCGCGTCGTCGCGCCGCCGGGTGAAGAAGATCGCTACGCAAAATTTCTGAAAATTGACGAAGAACTCGGTCCGCAAGCACGGCGCGAATTGCCCGCGTGGTTGTGGGATCGTCTTGGGCTGCAATATGGCGAAACCGAGCGCATCGCGCTCGCTGAATCGCTGTTGCAACCCGCGCCGTTCGACATGCGCGTCAACATCCTCAAAGGCAAACGGGACGCCGTGCTCGCGCGCATGAAAAAAGAAGGCTTCGCCGAAGCCCGCGCGATGGAGCTTTCGCCGTGGGGCATCCGCTGCCCCGAGCGCATCGACATCTCGCGCCACGCCTTGTTCGAAGACGGAACCGTCGAAGTGCAGGATGAAGGCAGCCAATTGCTCGCGCGAATTGTTGGCGCAAAGCGTGGCGAATTCGTCGTCGATTTTTGCGCTGGCGCGGGTGGCAAAACGCTAGCGATGGCCGCCATGATGGCCAGCACTGGCCGCATCTACGCGTTAGACGTCAACGACAAACGCCTTGACAACATGGGCCCGCGCTTAGCCCGGTCCGGCGTCAGCAATGTGCAGCCGATGCGCATTGACGACGAGAACGATTCGAGGCTCAACAAATTCGCAGGCAAAGCTGATCGCGTGCTGGTTGACGCGCCATGCTCCGGCCTTGGAACGCTGCGCCGCAACCCCGATCTCAAGTGGCGGCAATCGCCCACCAGCGTCAAAGAACTCGTCGTCAAACAAACCAACATCCTCGCCGCCGCATCACGTTTAGTGCGACCCGGTGGACGGTTGGTTTATGCGACATGCAGCTTGCTTTCAGAGGAAAACGAGAAAATCGCCGAAGGGTTCATGCAGGCAAATGCTGGCTGGACGAATGTGCTCGCTTCGTTGCGTGGAGGCGAGGATGACGAGGGAACCATCTACTCGAAATTGTTGCCGCATAAAGATGGGTGTGATGGGTTTTTTGCGGCGGTGTTTGAGAGGGCGGCTGCGTAAGCCGCACTCGCCGTCATTTCCGCGAAGGCGGGAATCCAGACCGTAAACCACGCGAAGCGCAAATCAGTCCCCTCGCCCCTTGCGGGAGAGAGCAAGGGGGAGGGGTTCGGTGGAATGACCGAATTCATTTTCCACCAGCGCGCTCTGTGGCCGCGCGGGGCCACCTACTTTCTGGCATTGCCCAGAAAGTAGGTAAAGAGGCTAGCCCCTGCACCCCGCTTCATCCTGCGGTGCTCGCAACGGGCGGGATGCGTCAACGGCACACGAAAGCTTCGCTAACGCTACGCACAGTGTGTGCCGACGACGCATCTACGACCGCCCGTTACTCCGCTTCTCGGCGCGGGCTGAAGGGGCGGTTGAAACGATGGTTGACTGAACACTGGATACTGCAATTGCATATCGCGGCGTTGCACCCATCTTACTTGCCGTTGTTCGTCATTTGAAAATTTCTGGCCTCAGTCTGCCCATATCGTGCTTGATTGTTTGCAGTAATCTCATGAAACTTGCTGCATCAAATGAGCCAGAACCTTCCCACGGTTCTCGATTTTTGTTCATGGGATATCGTAGACTTTGATCTGGCGGATTCTTCTTCAAGTGTTCTTTGACTATCTGTCCGTTGTTCTCAGCTTCACCTCCTACCACCTGCGCTGTAAATGGAACAACCCAGTGGAATCTCGGCTCCGTATAGTTCCGAGCGTATTCGTGTCTCAAACGCTCAATGACATTATGAAGGTCAGCGTTAGGATCCTTCTTTAATAACGAAGCTTTGAGAAAGAGTTCAACGGCAAGCCTTGCGTTGAACATACAAGCGTTGCCTCTCGCGTACGTTACGTCGCTAGGATTCTTGATAAGTTGATCGCAGAGAACTATGGCGCTTTCTAGGTATGCGGTGGCGTACTCCAAAAATTTTTCTGGCATTTCCAGAGCGTCTAGATCCGAA
>JBBRGY010000047.1:0-12028 GCA_038223495.1 Burkholderiales bacterium
CATCAGTCAGCCCCAGATTGAGCCCTTGCGCGGCGACGGGATGCAAGCCCTGCGCGGCATTGCCGAGCGCTGCGATTGCGCCGCTAACGCGTGGCTCGACGAAGCGCCAGACGAGAGGATAACTCGTGAGCTTCGCGGTGAGTGTGAGCTCACCCATCGTGTTGCCGAAGGCCGCATTGATTTCGTCGCTGAGCGACGGCGAGTCCGATTGCAGCAGGCGCTCGGCGTCTGCGCGCGGGCGTGCCCAGACGACGGTCCAGTCTTTGTCGGCGCGAGGAATTAGGGCCATCGCACCGCCTTCGGTGAAGCGCTCGAATGCAACGCCAGGCCGTGGTTTGCTGGGTGACACGCGCGTGATGACCGCAATCTGGCCCGAATCGCGCTCGATCCGTTTGAATTCTGCGACCAAATCTGAGCCCGCGCCATCGGCAAGCACCACGCAATCGGCGCGCATTTGCTCACCCGAGTCGAGATGAACTTCAGCGTGTCGCGCGACGTGTTGCACGGACGCTACTTTCGCGCCATAGAGAATTTGGATGCCCGCGGCATTCGTCGCAGCATCGAGCGCAGATTTCAGCGATGGATAGGGCGACGCGGCACCGAGCTCTGTTGCGTTGACGTCTGCCGCATCCAGACGAAGCAGGCCAAATGCACCGCGCTGAGTGATCTCTACTGCGCGGATGGGCGCGCGCTCGGTGGCAGCGATGTTCACGCCAAGCCGCGACAAAAAACGCCACGAGGCGGACGACAGAGCTATGTTGCGATCGCCAAACGAAACGCTGTTTTGTGGCGCGGCTTCGAGCACCGTGATGTCATCACTAACGCCGCGATGCTTCAGTGCAAGCGCGGCGGCGAGACCGACTGGGCCAGCGCCTACGATGAGGATTTTCAAGCGAAGTCCTAGGGGCCAAAGAGAAGCATCAGCTTTTTAGTAAAACCCATATTGCATAGGGGCAAGATACGATTTATGCCATAAGTTGACATTTGCATAAATTTCAACCTAGCCCCTGTATAACCGTCGTTTCACGAAAAAGCTATATCAGCGAACGCAGGCCGCCTCAACCTCAGCCACCGTTTTCGGCGTGGTGATTGTCATGTTTTCGTTGCCGGACGCCGTGATCAACACGTCGTCTTCAATACGAATTCCGATGTTCCAGAAATGCTCTGGCACGTCTTTGCCCGGACGAATGTAGAGCCCCGGCTCGTTGGTGATTGCCATGCCCGGTTGCAGCGTTTGCCACACGCCTTTCTTGCGGTAATCGCCGGCGTCATGCACATCCATGCCGATCCAGTGACCCGCGCGGTGCATGTAAAAACTCATGTAGGTTTTCTCTTCAATCACCTGGTCCAGGCTGCCCTTGAGCAATCCCAAATCCAGCATGCGCTGCGACAACACGCGGATCGCGACCTCGTGATATTCGTTGAATGGTTTGCCGGGTTTCAATGCGTCCATACAGGCGAGCTGCGCGTCAAGAACAGCCTGATACACATCGCGTTGCGGCCCGGTGAATTTGCCGTTAACAGGGAAGGTGCGCGTGATGTCGCTGGCGTAGCCTTCGTATTCGCAACCGGCGTCAATCAACAGCAGATCGCCGTCCTGCATTTTGCGATTGCTGTCGTTGTAATGCAGCACGCAGGCGTTCGGTCCGCTGGCCACGATGTGGTTGTAAGCGGGCGTGCGTGCACCGTGACGAATGAATTCGTGCGACAGCTCCGCTTCGACCTGAGACTCAAATTGACCGGGGCGCGCGGTGTTCATCGCACGCGTATGCGCCAGCGACGAAATCACAGCCGCGCGACGCATCAAGCTGATTTCGTGATTGTCCTTAATCAGGCGCATATCGTCGAGCGTCGAGCGCACATCGATGACACTGTTTGGCGCGGACACGCCAGTGCGTGACATGTTGCGTACCGCATTGATCGCGGCGGCGATCTCCGCATCCCACGCCGCGCCCATGCCGACGGGCGTGTGCACGGCGCTGCGATCAGCCATCAATTTAGGTAATTCTTCTTTGAGCTTTTCAATCGGAAGCGCATCGTCAAAACGGAAAATTTCGCGCGCTGCGTCGGGGCCGTAGCGATAGCCGTCCCAGATTTCCCGTTCAAGATTTTTCTCGCGACAAAACAGAATCGCCTTGCGCTCGTTGCCGCCGACCAGCACGAGCACGCTTTCGGGTTCTGCGAAGCCAGTCAGGTAATAAAAGTAGCTGTCATGGCGATATAGGTAGCCCGTATCGCGATTGCGCAGGACTTCCGGCGCGGTCGGAATGATGGCGATATCGTCGCCAATGGCAGCGAACAAGCGGTCTCGGCGAAGAACGTAAGGAGAGGAGTCGACGAGAGCATTCATGGGAATGACAAAATAGCGCGATGGAAGAAGCTCACGATTATAGATTTGCCACGATGCTCGAACCTGAACCCGAGGTGCCTCCCGTCGAGATTGCCGAAGACACGCCGGTTCAAGCGGACATTGAGGCCGCTGCAGAGGCTGCACCGTCGCCAAAACCTGCGTTGCGCGTTGAGATGCGGGCCCGACGCGATGCGATGTCCGACAAAGAGCGAATTTCGGCCTCGCGCCGCATCGTTGAGAAGCTGTTGCAGCATCCCGATGTTCAGCGTGCGAAAACGGTGATGCTGTTCGCCAACTATGGCTCGGAAGTGGTGACGGACGATCTCGCAAAAGAGCTGCTCAAGCGCGGGAAGGCGCTGGCGTATCCGAAAATCACCTCGGTGGCTGGTCTTATGACGCTATGGCGCGTCAAAAATCTCGATGCGCTGATCCCGCAAAAAATGGGCATTCGTGCGCCGGATGTCACGCGCTCCACCCCGATAGAGCCGATCACCGTGGATTGCGTGATTTATCCGGGCCTGGCGTTTACCAGGGGTTTGTGGCGTCTCGGGCAGGGCGGTGGCTATTACGACCGACTGTCGGCCAAAATCGCTGACAACTGCGCGCGAATCGGCATCTGCTTTGAAACTCAAATGGTTGATGAATTGCCGCACTACGGACACGATGCGCAAGTGCATTGGGTCGTGACCGAAGCGACGGTGTATCCACATGTTCCTGATCCCGCAGTGATCGTCCCCGTTACGGCGGCTGCGCCTGCCTCCCAGGCCAGCGCGCCTCCCGACGCTGCCAATCCCACCCCAACCCCAACCCCAACCCCAACCCTGCCCGGCAATGCAGGGTTGGGCGTCAAACCAGACACCCCATGACCGCAATCCGAATCGATGGCAACGCGCTTGCCGCAAAAGTCCGCGAACGTATCGCAACCGACGTTACCGCGCTAAAGGCGCGCGGCATTACACCGGGTCTGGCTGTAGTGTTGGTCGGCGACGATCCTGCCTCGCAGGTCTACGTGCGCAACAAAGCCGCCGCTTGCGCCAAAGTGGGCATGCACAGCCTGATTCATCGCCTCGCTGCGGATACGAGCGAAGCAGAGTTGCTTTCGTGCATCAATGCGCTCAATAACGACGCCACCATTCATGGCATCCTTGTGCAATTGCCGCTGCCGAAGCAGATTACCGAGAAGCGCGTGCTGGAGGCCGTCGCTGTGCAAAAAGACGTCGACGGTTTTCACGCTGAAAACGTGGGCGCACTGATGATCGGCGAGCCGCGCTTTGTGAGCTGTACGCCTGCTGGCTGTATGGAGATGCTCAAAGACATTGGGATGACTGACTTGCGCGGCAAGCATGCGGTGGTGGTCGGACGCAGCAACATTGTCGGCAAGCCAATGGCGATGCTGTTGCTGCATGCGAACGCAACAGTCACCATTTGCCATTCGGGTACGAAAGACCTGGCGGCACAATGTCGACAAGCTGATGTGCTCGTCGCCGCCGTCGGAAAACCACGATTCATCACGGCCGACATGGTCAAGCCGGGCGCGGTGGTCATCGATGTCGGCATCAATCGCCTGCCGGAAAGCGAAGGAGGCAAGTTAGTGGGAGATGTTGACTACGCCGCTGTGAGTGAAGTCGCGGGCTATCTCACACCCGTGCCTGGTGGCGTCGGCCCGATGACCATCACGATGCTGTTGCAAAACACGTTGGTCGCAGCCAACCTCACCGCTAAATAGCTAGACCTTTGGCGGCAACAGCGCCTGCAATGGGTGGCGTAGCAATCGTTTCAATACGTCGCCGCGCAACGAGCGCCGTTCGCTGGTACGCAAGCCGTGTGATCGCAAAGCCATTGAAAACGCCAGCGCAAAACTCACGGCCAGATTGAGCACGCCCATCACCGCAATCCCTGCGACTGCCCACCAAAGCGCAGCGGTCTTAAGAGTGGCGACACCAAGTACGCCCATCGCCGCCGCAATCGAGCCGGTGCTGAGCGTGACGTGGCGCACTTCAATCGGCAGGCCGACAAACTCAAGTAAATTTGGAAGCAGGCCCAGCATCACACCAAGTGACGTATTCGCCACGACACCCGCGACGTGCGCCTTCGCAAAATTCGCGATCCGTTGGGTTCGCGTCGCGCCAAACACCCATCTGAGCCGCCGGTGATAAGCCAACCCATCATGCAGTCGGTGCAAGGCAAACCAGTTATCGGCCCAGCCCGCAGTCAAGCTGGATAACCACAGCAACACGCCGGTGAATGCAGCGAAGAATGCCGTTGGCCCCAACAGTGAGAAAGACTCAATGGTCACATGAGCTTTTTCATCAGAAATCAGGTTGTAGCCAAACCCCTGCGTCGCGACGATCTGAACCAGTAAAGCGACCGGAAAAACGAGTGCCAGGTTGCCCGCAATCGCCGCAGCCTGAGAGCGAATCAGCGCAATCGTTTCGTCGACAAAAGCCGTGCGACCTTCTGGGGTACCAACGTCGTCGAGCTTCTGCGCCAACGCGGGCGCTGTCATCGCGGGCTGTTTGGTTGCCAGCGTGAAATGCGAAAAGTGAATAGCCAGAAAGCTGCCCGCGTAATTCAGCGAGAAAAACACACCCTCAATGAATTTATTGAGATGCAGTGCACTGAGAAAAAATTTCAGATACACCGTCCCAGCAGTCAAAACGCCACCACCGGCTGCCATTTTGACCATGCCGAAATAGTCTTTCCGGGTGCGCGCGATGTAGTGCTCGCCGGTCTCCGCGCTGCGCTCAACGACCTTGCGGCCCAGAAGCGAATAGGTCTCGCCGAGCAATGCCCGGACACTGCTGCGATTTAAGTTTGCGCTAATGAGTTGCGAGGTGAGCGCAACGTACGCAGGAAGCGAGCGGTTGTCGGCCCATACCGAAAGCAAATCCTCAACACGCTCAATGCGCAAACGCGTTCGCTCCACCTGAAACACCACATCAACCGATACTCCGTAGCGCTCCAGGTGCTGATACACGCTGTCCGCCGCACCGCGCGCCTGTGCGAGGGCCGCATGAAGTTGATTGAGCAGTTGCAAACGCTCATTGCTGGCGGATTCGGTCGCCATCAGATCATGCGCCGTTGGCGAGAGCTGCATGAGCACGCGCGCATTTTCTTGTGGATTATCGAGACGCAAGCGAATGGGGGCTTCTAGCGCTGCCGCTGCGATTTGGTTGCAAAGCAAAACAATACTGTCGGCGAGCGCCGCGCCGAGTTCGGGTATCGATGCGGGTTTCGCGTCTTCATCTGTGGTGACGTGTTGAACCAGTCGCGCGACGAGTGTTTCATCTAGCGCGCGGACCCATTCGGCGTCGCGCTCCGAAACAAACAGCATCGCAAACGCAACGGACAATTCGGCCTGATTCGGTGCCACGGGAAGGCACTTCACCTGTAAGCGCGATATCAGTTCGCCGAGCAGCGCTGGGCGCGCAGCCATTCCGGTATCAGCGAATAACGATCGCGCGTCGTTGTCTTTCAGAATGCTGCGTAACATCGACCCAAATCGGGCTGCCTGCACCGGGTTGCGATCCAGCACCTGCAACAAAAAACGCAAGCGTGTATGTTCAGAAAATGCGCTGGGTGAGCCGATGCTGGTTGTCGTTTTGTGACGGAGCCAGTATCCCAGCTCCATGAGCCAGACATTGCGCAGCGCGAGCGGCGCATTCGCATCCGCAAGCGCCAAGAGGGCGTCAAGTTGGTGGTTGGCGTCGCGCGAGGCGCGCCAACGGCTCAGAAGTGCAAATGCCATGGTTGCTTCGGTGCAGCAGACTTGAGAGACTAGTCGAACACGGCTGCTCGCTGCGTCCCTAAAATCTGCGAATTAATTATGTCGGAATGCGCGGAAATACCATGGGGAACAAAACGTTCTCCATCGGAGCACCGGCAGGTAGGGCGCGCGACAGCCCCTCAAATTCTGGTGAGGTTCTCCATGCGCGTGGCGCATGCACCATATCGTCGCCCAGAAAGCGCGCACTGAACACGCGCCGCCTCGTTGTGCTGCCCGATGCGGCATGCAACGTGAGCATGTGAAACGCAACCAGGTCACCGGGTTGCAATGCCCAACCGATCACACGTTGTTGATTTTCAGTCAGACTCATGTCGGGGATATCGGCGAGCGCACCCTCGGGAAACCATTTGGCCTGTTTACTCATAAACGTTCGCGGCATGTACCACGTGCCATCGTGTGAACCCGCAAGAAACTCGAGCGTCGTCTCACGTGGCACCGGATCCACCGGAATCCAGAAGCTGACATTCTGGCGACCATCAACGTTGTAGTACGGCTGATCCTGATGCCACGGCGTCGGTTGACGCGTGCCCGCTTCTTTCACCAATAAATGATCGTGATAAATGCGCGCAGTGGCGCTTTGCATCAAGCTCGCGGCAAGACTCGGCAGCGCTGAATCTTTCAGAATATGTTCGTACTCGTTGATGCGCTGCCAGTTACAAAAATCCTCAAAGAAACGACCAGGATCATCGGAATTGCTAGCGACTGCGGCGAGCGGGCCCGGATGTGCGAGATTGGCTTCGATGCCGCGAGTCAAGCGTGCGATTTCGTCGGCGCTCAACGCGCCACGAATGACGACTGCACCGTCGCGAGCGAAATCGGTGACGGCCTGTTCGAGAGAGGGGAGAGTTTGTTTCACGGAGCGTATTGTAAGAGCGTCGCGCACAACGAAATATCGTTGATATGGCCGGGAGCTAGCGGCGTGCGGCGCGGCTAAGCGGGGTTCGCGAGCGATTCTGTTAATCGCGCCATAAACAGCGCATCGACATAGCCACCTTCGCGGAACGAGTAATCGCGCAATCGGCCTTCATGCTGAAAGCCGAGCGATTCGTAGAGCTTGATGGCCCGCGTATTGTCGGCATGCACCGTTAACGCCACGCGCGAATAATTCGCCCAATGATCGGCGAAATCGAGGCACGCGTTCATTAACGTCCGCCCCACACCACGACCCTGATAGGCGCGAGTGATCGATATGCCGAGGCTGCAAACATGTTTCTGCCGTGGATTGTCGGAAATCGCGTGCAAACCGGCGTTGCCCACGACGCGCCCATTCACGACCGCCGCCAGAATTACCTGCTTCGTGCCTGCGTTGCCAGCGAGCCTTGCGCGCCACACCTCAGGCGAGGCGTACGGATGTTGCAGCGTGCCGTTCGATGCGCTGCGATCAGAAAAAACCTTTGCGAATGCTTCTGCGTCGTCTTCGGTCGCAGGACGAATCATGATCTTCAACGGTGCTGTTTTGCGCACCCGCTTTGTATTCGGCAAAGGCGGCGATATAGGCGCAGGCATGACGCGTTCGTTGATGCGCGACAGCACCGTGCCGTCAACATAGCGGCCTTCATGAAAAATATATGCACGCTCTAAGCCTTCTTCCACAAAGCCAAATGAAGCGTAATAGCGTTTGAGCGCAGCACTTTGCGTGTCAACGATAACCTCGATACGCCGCATTTGTAGCCAGTGGTCGCATGCCGCAATTGCGCAGTCCATCAGCGCACGACCGACGCCTTTGCGTCGATGCGTGGGCCGTACGGCGAGCAGGTCGATGGTGGCGCAATGCTTGCGGCGGATGTGATTCTGGTACGCGCGCAACAGGAGCACACCTTTCAACTCGTCGCCATCAAGTGCAACGAGCGGCAGGCACGACGCATCCGCGTATTCCGCGAGCTTCTTTTCCCAATGCGCGACGCCGCTGTAGGGCGCCACTGTCGTAAACGGCAGCATCGCCAAATCGCCAAACAGCATCGCCAGCGCGCTCGCATCGCGAGCGTCGGCACGACGAATAGTGGGCGACGCAGGCATAGTCTATTTCTTCTTGGCGGGTGCCTTGGTGGCTTTGGTGGCCGCGACCGCACTCGTCGCTTTGGTCGCTTTAGCTGCTGGGGCCGCTTTCGCTTCTACGGGCTCTTTGCCCGGCTTCGGCTCGCGCGGCGGGAAGTCGAATCCGACCTTCACCTCGTCTTTTTTGCGCTCGACCACGAGATAGGCTTTGAACGGCCGCTTGGTTTTTGTCGATATAAATTTGGTGAGCAAATCAGTCTTGCCATCGGTCAACAGCTTCACCATTTGCTCGCGTTCAATCGGCTGCTGCAAGATCACCCGCCCAGAGCGGAAATCGCATTTACGCGGTTTCTCTTTTTTCGCGGCGAGCTCGCAGATATACGCCGTGGGCAGCTCGAAAACCCCGGAGCCGCATTTCGGACACTTTCCGATCGCCTCCATCGTCGAGAAGTCGACCGGATCAGCGCCTTCGCCGACCGTGCCTTCGTTGTCATCCCAATAAAACTCGATTTCTTGTTCTGCGTTCATGCGCAGATTGGCATCGAAGGTGCGACCGAGTTTCGAGCGGAAGCCCGTGAGGCCCTCCACTTTCTTGTCGCGAATCAGCGTTTCGGCTTCTTCAGTCGAAAGTTGACGGCCGGCGAGAATTTTCCAGAAGCCAAAATCACATTTCGTGCAGGCGAACTTCTTGTAGTTCTCTTTCATCGCGCCGCCGCACTTGGGGCACGGCGTGTTGAGATCGGCAAAATCACCCGGCACGGTGTCGCTCTCGTAGCCTTTCGCTGCGGTAACGATGTGCCTGGCCATGTCGCCAATTTCAGCCATGAACGCAGCGCGGCTCACTTCGCCTTTTTCCATGCGCGAGAGCTGGGTTTCCCAGTTCGCGGTGAGTTCCGCCTGCGTCAATTGCGGGACGTTCAGGCCGTTGAGTAGCGTGATGAGCGAGAACGCCTGCGGTGTTGGCTTCAGCGCTTTTTCCTCGCGCACCAAATACTTTTGCAGGATCAGGCCTTCGATGATCGAAGCGCGCGTGGCCGGCGTACCGAGGCCTTTTTCGCGCATGGCAGCGCGCAGCTCTTCGTCGTCGATTAATTTGCCGGCGCCTTCCATTGCGGACAGCAACGTGGCCTCCGAATAGCGCGCTGGTGGCTTGGTCTGCAATTCTTTAGCGATGACTTCCGACGCGTTGGGCTTTTCGCCAGGCGCGACTGGCGTCAGGTTGCCGGTCTCTTCGGTGTCAGCCTCTTTGCCGTACACGGCGAGCCAGCCCGCGTTGACCATGACTTTGCCCTCGGACTTGAAGGCTTCGTTTTCAACGCGCGTAATGCGTGTGGTTTGCTGAAATTCAGCCGACGGAAAGAATACGGCCAGGAAACGCTTGACGACCATGTCGTAGAGCTTTTCTTCAAGCTCGTTCAAGGCTCCGGCAACACCGCTGGCGCGCGGCAGCTGCTGCGTCGGAATGATTGCGAAGTGATCAGAAATCTTCGAGTTGTCGAACACCCGCTTATTGCCGGGGCGAATGTATTTTTTGGTGCGAATCTCGCGGGCGAACGTGCCGTAGCGATTGGTCTCTTCCAAGCCTCGCAGCGTCTCGCCGACCGTTTCAACATAGTCCTCGGGCAGCGCGCGCGCGTCGGTCCGGGGATAGGTCAATACTTTGTGCTTTTCGTACAGCGACTGCGCGAGCGACAGCGTGGTGCGTGCAGAAAATCCAAAGCGGGAGTTTGCTTCTCGCTGCAAGCTCGTCAAGTCATAGAGCAGCGGCGGTGCCTGCGTCGTTGGTTTGCTTTCTTCCTCAACGACACCCGGTTTGTTCAGGCATTTAGCTGCTATGGCTTGAGCGCGCGCCTTCGCGTCCGCTTTGGCGGCATCCGGCGTATCAAAAATGCGCTCGGCCCGAGCATGCTCATCGTCCGCCTTCTTGAATCTTTCGTCGAACCAGCGCCCAGCGTATTGCCCCGCTTTGGCGTCAAACGTCGCATGCACTTCAAAGTAGGTGCGCGCAACGAATTTACGAATGCGCTCCTCGCGTTCCACCATCAGCGCGAGCGTCGGTGTCTGCACGCGACCAACCGTCGTGAGATGAAAACCACCGCTCTTTGAGTTGAACGCGGTCATGGCGCGCGTGCCGTTGATGCCCACCAGCCAATCGGCTTCAGAGCGGCTGCGCGCCGCGTCGGCCAAGCCCTGCAACTGATCGTCGCTACGCAGCTTGGTAAAGCCGTCACGAATCGCATTCGGGGTCATCGACTGCAACCACAAGCGCTTGACCGGCTGTTTTGCCTTTGCGTGTTCCTGAATGAGCCGGAAAATCAGCTCACCCTCACGCCCGGCGTCGCAGGCGTTGATGATTTGCGTGACATCTTTACGCTTGATCAGCTTCGTCAGCTGTTTCAGCCGATCCGCGGTTTTCTCGATGGGCTTCAGCGCAAAGTGCGTCGGAATCACTGGAAGTTTGGCAAACGTCCACTTGCCGCGTTTGACTTCTTCCTCTTCCGGTTCGCCGATTTCAACGAGATGGCCGACAGCAGAACTGATCACATATTGATCGTTCTCGAAGTGGTCACCATCCTTCTTGATGTTGCCGAGTGACTTCGCGATATCGCTCGCGACGGAAGGTTTTTCCGCGATGATTAGGGTCTTTGACATTTTTTTAGTGTAACCAGAAACTGTTAACCCTCTCATTTCGACCGATTGAACCAGCGCTCGAACCCGCTACATTTGCCGCATGACCCCTGAGACTTTATTAGCCACTGGTCACCGGTGGCGACGCCTACGGCATGAACGAACGCGCAGGCGCGCAATCGCATTTCGTCGGACTTTGCACGCTGCTGGGTGTTGATGCGCCCAATCACAGCGACGACTACACGTTTGAAAAACGCACGCTCAAGCTAGGCCAAAAGCGTGGTTTCGCCGACGTTTTCAAGCGCTGCTGTTTCGCCTGGGAATACAAAGCGCCCGGCGGCGACCTGAACAATGCGCTGCGGCAATTAAAAGACTACGCCAACGCGCTAGACAATCCGCCGTTGTTGATCGTCAGCGACCG
Organism: Burkholderiales bacterium; assembly: GCA_038223495.1. Taxonomy (GTDB): domain Bacteria; phylum Pseudomonadota; class Gammaproteobacteria; order Burkholderiales; family Casimicrobiaceae; genus Casimicrobium. Next base: position 11,182 of record JBBRGY010000047.1, read on the forward strand.
AATCGCGTTTGAAATTCACACGCAGTTCACCGGTCGCCCAACCGAAACCTATCGCATCGCGCTCAAAAATTTGGGCGATCCAGCGCAACGTGAACTCCTGCGTCGCGCCTTCATCCGAGATTTTCCATTAGCTCAAATTTCTAATCCATCGGGAGATCCCCCGGCTTTGCCGGGGAGGCAGTAGAAGTTTGACGAATACGGGGGTGTCCATCGCAGAAACTTTCAATCGTGAGCCGCCAAGCAAACGAAAGGAAGAAAGCGATGGACAAGATAGAAAGCCGAAATCACACGAAGTGGGACTGCAAGTACCACGTGGTGTTTATCCGGAAGTGTCGGAGAAAGACGTTGTACGGGCAGTTGCGAGCGCATCTCGGAGAGGTATTCCGGGAGTTAGCGCGGCAGAAGGAAAGCCGAGTCGAAGAGGGGCACCTGATGCCCGATCACGTGCATATGATGTTATCGACACCGCCGAAATATGCGGTATCGCAAGTGGTCGGCTACATCAAAGGCAAGAGCGCGATTCATCTGGCGCGGGTGTACGGCGAGCGGAAGAGAAACTTTGTAGGGCAAAGTTTCTGGGCGCGAGGGTAATTTGTTTCGACGGTAGGTCGGGATGAAGAAGTGATCCGAAACTACATCCGTCATCAGGAGAAGGAGGACGAGAAGTTAGAGCAAATGGGGCTATGGAAATAGTCTGCCACCGGTAGGGTGGCACCCAAAGCTGGGGCCGCGTGAGCGACCCCGTTTAGCCGCTTTGAGCGGCTCACAACATGAAAGCCCCCGGCTTTGCCGGGGATGGTTACTGGAAACCAATAGCGCAAACCATTGATCCGATTGGTGTTTAGGG
>JBBRGY010000048.1:0-12004 GCA_038223495.1 Burkholderiales bacterium
AAAACGATGGGCAATCCGCAAGGTGTTCTGCCCTTTACGCTGGTCATCTCAGCGAAGAATGAAGTGATGCTTCGTCGCGTAGGAAAGCTTAAATACAGCGAAATTGAGTCTATCTTCGCTTAATTATTTGTCGTTACTGAATGGATTTAGGGAATTGTAATTCTCCAACAGCTTTTCGCTGAAACGTCCATTACATTGGGGCTAAACTGTCATATCCATTGAAGTCAATATTTTGTCTTTTTAGGATATAGCCCCTGTGCAGTGGTGCTTATGTGAAAAAGCTGTTGGTAATGACATCGATTTCCGAGACATCCTCTTGTCATAAATAAACGGCGAGAAAAGCTGTCGCCAACTAGCAACAAATTCAAATTTCAGGCAAACTAACGTCTATCTCAACTTAACTTGCTTCAATTTACCGATTGAATCAAGATGCAATTGATGGCGACTAACGTCGAATCGGTGTCTGGCGCAGCCAAAATTACGGCCAATGATCTGGTTGAACGCGCTCATGAAGAGATGGGCGAAACCATACGCAAGGCGAGCGACGTAGATTCTGGAATGCCCCGGATTCTGTTGCTGCACGGACCTAACCTGAATCTGCTCGGCACCCGTGAACCGGAAAAATACGGCTCCACGACACTCGGGCAGCTGGAAGATCACCTGTCTGCGCGCGCTGCCTTGGCGGGATTTCATCTCGACTGTCTGCAAAGCAATCACGAAGGCGTGCTGGTGGATCGTATTCACGCCAGCCGTACCGATGGCACCGTCGCCTGCATCGTCAATGCCGGTGCCTTTACCCACACCAGCGTGGCCCTGCGCGATGCGTTCGCCGGAGCCTCGCTGACATTCGTCGAAGTGCACATCACCAATGTGCATGCCCGCGAAGAATTTCGCCATCACTCATACCTAAGCGCCATTGCGCGCGGCATCATCGTTGGTTTCGGCGTGCGCGGTTACGACCTCGCGCTCGACTTTCTGACGACCGAGTATTCGTCGAAGTAGTTTTCTCTACTTAACCGAACCCCACAGCGCCACTTATCTTCCCCAAGAGGAGAACCTACGCATGGATCTGCGCAAACTAAAAACTTTGATTGAACTCGTTCAGGAGTCCGGCATTGCCGAGCTAGAGGTGACCGAGGGAGAAGAACGGGTTCGCATCACACGAACCGTGGCCAACGCGCCGCAACCGTTCATGCAATACGCCGCACCGATGATGCACGCCATGCAACCGGGCCCCGCTATAGCCGCTCCGGTGGCTGTGACCGGCGCAGCGCCGGCTGCGGAGCCCGTGGCCTTAGTGCCGGCCGGCCACATCGTCAAATCGCCGATGGTCGGCACGTTCTATCGCTCCGCAGCGCCCGGTGCCAAGCCGTTTGTTGAGGTCGGCAGCAATGTGAACGTCGGCGACACGATCTGCATCATCGAAGCCATGAAGCTCATGAACGAGATCGAATCGGACAAGGCCGGCGTGGTCAAGGCCGTGTTGGTGGAATCTGGCAATGCCGTTGAATACGGTCAGCCGTTGTTCACCATCGAATAAGTCGAATTAATCACGATGGCGCTCTCCCTGACCTCGGCTAAAAAGCCGGAAAACCTCATGTTTGACAAGATTTTGATTGCCAATCGCGGCGAGATTGCGCTGCGGATTCAGCGGGCGTGCCGCGAAATGGGCATCAAAACGGTGGTGGTGCACTCCGAAGCCGATGCCGACGCCAAGTACGTCAAGCTCGCTGATGAATCGATCTGCATCGGCCCTGCACCGTCCGCACAAAGCTATTTGAACGTCCCCGCGATCATCGCTGCGGCCGAAGTGACCGACTCGCAAGCCATTCATCCGGGTTACGGGTTTTTGTCGGAAAACGCCGATTTTTCAGAAAAAGTAGAAAAATCTGGCTTCGTCTTTATCGGTCCGCGCGCCGAGACGATTCGTCTTATGGGCGACAAAGTGTCTGCCAAGATCGCCATGAAAAAGGCCGGTGTTCCGGTCGTGCCGGGCATGGATGGCGCATTGCCCGACGATCCGCGCGAGATGATCAGAATCGCCCGCACGATCGGCTACCCAGTCATCATCAAAGCCTCTGGCGGTGGCGGCGGACGCGGCATGCGCGTAGTGCAAACCGAAGCTGCGCTCGTTAACGCGGTGACGCTGACCAAGGGCGAAGCGCTTGCCGCGTTCGGCAACGGCACGGTCTACATGGAGAAATTCCTTGAGAACCCGCGCCACATCGAGATCCAAATCCTCGCCGATCAGCACAAAAACTCGGTGTACCTTTTCGAGCGCGACTGCTCCATGCAGCGTCGCCACCAAAAAATTATCGAAGAAGGCCCCGCGCCGGGCATTCCTGAAAAATTGATCGCAAAAATTGGCGAGCGCTGTGTAGAGGCGTGCAAGCGAATCAACTATCGCGGCGCGGGCACGTTTGAATTTTTGTACGAAAACGGCGAATTCTTTTTCATCGAAATGAACACCCGCGTGCAAGTTGAGCATCCGGTGACTGAGCTCATCACCGGCATCGACATCGTGCAGGAACAGATCAAGATTGCAGCCAATCAGAAGATGACGTTCCGCCAAAAAGACGTCATCAGGCGCGGCCACGCGATCGAATGCCGCATCAACGCGGAAGACCCAAATTCGTTCGTGCCTTCGCCCGGTCGCATCACCAGTTGGCATGCACCCGGTGGCCCCGGTATTCGCGTCGATTCCCATGCTTACAACGGCTATTTTGTCCCACCAAATTACGATTCGATGGTCGGTAAGTTGCTTGCCTACGGTGCCACGCGAGAACAGGCCATCGCACGCATGCGCATAGCGCTCTCCGAGATGATCGTCGAAGGCATTAAGACGAACATTCCGCTGCATCGTGAACTGATGGACGACGCCCAGTTCATCAAAGGCGGGTTCTCGATTCATTATCTTGAGCAGCGGATGGCCAGGCTTGCGGAACGCAGGAAGTGAGTGCGCTCACCTGGCTGGAGATCTCCGGCCCGGTTAAAGGCGAGGCGGCAGACGCCATCGCCGACGCGCTGCTTGCAGCGGGCGCGCTCGCGGTTGATGTCGCAGACTTGAACGCGGAAAGCGACGCTGAGCAGCCAATTTTTGGCGAACCCGGCATGGCGTTAAGTCAGCGCTGGGCTGACAGCCGAATTGCAGCTCTGTTCGAATCGAGCGTCACGACGGATGAACTCGATGCGCTGTGGAAAACACTGCGCAGTGAAACGGGCGATTCGCTTGGCACGCACGAATTTCGCGTGGTTCCGGAAACTGATTGGGTGCGAGCCACTCAAGCCCAGTTCGAGCCCATCGAAATCACGCCAAAACTCTGGATCGTGCCCACCTGGTGCGAACTACCGAACCCGGCAGCGATCAATCTTCGCGTTGATCCGGGATTGGCTTTTGGCACAGGAACACACCCCACAACGCGTCTGTGTTTGCAATGGTTGAGTGACCTGTCACTGACGGGCAAGAGTGTGCTTGACTACGGCTGCGGCTCAGGGATTCTTGCGATGGCGGCGTCCGCATTAGGCGCAACAGACGTCTTCGGTGTGGACATTGACCCGCAGGCCGTGCTGACAGCGCGTCTGAACACGGAAGCGAACAAATTGACGGTCACGTACGCCACGTCTGATGATGCGCTGAACGAGCGCTACGACGTGGTCGTGGCGAACATTCTGGCGGGGCCACTGACCGTACTTGCACCTGCCATTTGCAATCACGTCAAATCGGGCGGATCGCTGGCACTCGCCGGTATTCTCACACCGCAAATTGAGCGAATCCGGACCGCTTACGCGCCGTGGATCAAGCTTGCCGTTAGCGCCGAGCGCGACGGCTGGGTGCGCATGAGCGGAACGCGCGACTAAACGTCGCCCCGACGCTGCGTCTGACTCGTGGCGCGTACGCTACGATTGCACTATGTCTAACGTCCCAACGCAAGTTTCAGCCGTCACGCAATGCCCCCATTGCAGCGCGAAATTTCGCGTGCGCCCGGAGCAGGTCAAGCTACATGCGGGCCTCGTGCGTTGTGGCGCGTGTCGTGGCATTTTTGATGCGGTTGAACACCTGATCGAAGGCATGTTGCCGCCGATGCCACCTATGCATGAAGGGGTGGAAGGCGCGTCGCCGCAAACCATCGTTCAGGGCATGCCTGCGATGACAGCGGAGCACGATGAAGCGGTAGGCAAAGAAGGCAGCGTTGACGACGTCAAGGTGACCAACGACGTTGCCGCCGCCGCAATTGCTGGCACCAGTGAATCGTTGGATGGCACCGATCCTGTCGTCCGAAATCTCGACGCAGACGTCCCGGATGCAACGACAGCGGCAACCGGAACCGATAAGTCGACTCGCGATTTGAACGATTACCGCTGGCGTGCGCCAGCGACCGTCGAATCGCGCGGTGCGCGCTGGGGCTACGCGGTGGCCTCGCTGGTAGCCCTGTTGTTGTTGATTGGCCAGGGTGCCTACGTCTTCCGCGATGAATTGGTGAGCCGAGTGCCGCAAGCAGCACCCTTTGTCGCAATGGCGTGCGAACAAATTGGCTGCCGCGTCGAACCACCGAAGCGTGCGGAATCGCTGGGCTTTATTGGTGCCGATCTGGCGGCGGACCCAGCACACAAGGGCTTGCTGATCTTTACGACGATCCTACGGAATACAGGCACGCGTACCGTGGCGTTTCCGCACCTCGTTTTGTCGCTTGATGGGCTGGGTGGCGAAATGATCGTCCGTCGAGTCTTTGCGCCGACTGAATTCGCGCCAGCCACGGCTAATCTTGCGCATGGGCTCGATGGTGGCGCTGAGGTCGAAATCAAGCTCTACCTCGATGCCAGTCAGGTCAACGTCGTGGGCTTCAAGGTTGATCACGTCTACCTCTAGCAGCCTGTCGGACTTTGGATCGTCGGCTACAAATTGACCGCAACAGTCCATTCATCGCTACGTCGCGCAAAGTCCAACAGGCTGCTGGGCCAATCAATCACCCCATATAAACGCACATGACTGATCGACACGAAACACGCCACTCCGGACTCCCGTTGTGGGCCACAGGCGTTTGCGTGGCTGTGATTATCTACGCGAGCTTGCAGCCATTCACCGGCTGGACGGAGCCCGCACCGGGCGGACGTTTTTTCCTGTTTCAGTGGAATCAGCGCTGGATTGCAAGCGACGCCACATTCAACGTGCTGGCCTACATTCCGTTTGGTTTTGCGCTGGTGATGGCGTGGCCGCTGCGATGGTCCGGATTGCGCGCGATTGTGGCGACGCTTGGTGCGGCGCTGGCGCTTTCGCTTTCGATGGAGACCGCGCAAATCTGGTTGCCAACGCGTTACGCCAGCGTGTTTGATGCCATAGCTAATCTGTTTGGCACGCTGGTCGGGGCAGTGTTCGGCGCACTCGCCATTTCTTCGCGGCGACTAATCAATGCCGCGTATTCTTTTCGCGAAAAGCTGGTGGTGTCTGGCGAGTCGGGCAACGTAAAACTGGTGCTGTTACTTGTCTGGTTGCTGGCGCAGACCAACCCGGCGATTCCGCTCTTTGGCGCGACCTTTCACCCGGGCCAAAAGGATGCATTCGAACCTGCGGTGCTAGTGGTCGAGCTGGTGCAAACAGCGTCGGCGCTGATCGGAATTGGCCTGTTTACTGATCTCACCATGCGTAAACGCTGGATGGGGGGCATTGCGCTGGTGTTGGTCATTATGCTGGCCATTGTGATGAAAACTGCGGCTGCGCAGGCCGTACTCACGCCTGTCGCGTGGGACGAATGGCTGCGCCCCGGCCACACGCTCGGTCTTGCCGTCGGCGCGTTTGCGTTGATGGTGCTTTTCTGGTTGCCGCGCGCGGCGAAGTCCGTCATCGCCGGAATCGCGTTGATTTCGAGCGTCATGGTGACGCTGCTGCTACCTGATTTTGTCTCGGCGAAAGCACCCCTATCTATCTTTAGCTGGAATTATGGACATTTGCTGCATTTGAACGGCTTGACGCACACGATTGTGATTTTGTGGCCATTTTTGGCCACCGCTGTGTTGTTGTGGCGATTTACGCTGAGCCCGAGTCGCAAGGGCCTGGATGTGGAGACGGAAGCGGGCAAAGTCTAAAAACGGCGAAGTTCCGATACGGCAGCGAGGCCTGCTGCGCCTAGCGTGCCCAATACGGCATCGAAAAAATCGTATTTTTGGAGGTGTCCTAAAATGGGGGATGTCTTCTGAACTCATTCCCGGACCTGTTGGCGCTTTAGAAGTAGCGTTTCAGCGCCCGACCGAATCGCACGCTGTTGCACTCGCGCTCATTTGCCATCCGCATCCACAGTTTGGCGGAACGATGGACAACAAGGTCGTGCAAACGCTCGCCAAATCGTTTGCCGAATTGGGATTCGCCACGATGCGTTTTAATTTTCGCGGTGTTGGAAGAAGCGAGGGCAGCTTTGATGAAGGCAATGGCGAAACGGAAGATGCCGCCGCAGCGCTGGCTTGGGCGCAGACTCATTTGGGAGCGACTGTGCCATTAGTTGCAGCGGGTTTTTCATTCGGTTGCTTCGTACAGACCCAGCTGCTTGCCCGTTCGCAACCTGATCAATTGGTTTTAGTCGGCCCTGCGGTCAATCGATTCGAGATTCCGGAAGTCCCAAAAAACTCAGTGGTGATTCACGGCGAAGAGGATGACGTCGTGCCGCTCGCAGACGTGATGAACTGGGCGCGACCGCAGGGTTTGCCGGTAACGGTGTTTCCCGGCGCGGGGCACTTTTTCCACGGGCGACTGACTGAGTTGAAGACTGTAGTCAAGCGATTTTGTCGACGCTAAATCATTTACTGTACCAACGAATTTTCTCGTTCATGCTCTGGATTAAGTCACTTCACATCATCGCCGTCATCACCTGGATGGCGGGGATTTTCTATTTGCCGCGACTTTTCGTTTATCACGTGCAGGCCAATGCCGAGGGCGACGCGCGCGGTGATGCGCGCTTCAAAATTATGGAGCGCAAACTGTTCTGGGGCATCATGACGCCAAGCGCAGTGGCAACGATTGTGTTTGGAACCTGGCTTTGGATGGGCTATGGCATTACCGGTAAATGGTTGATGTGGAAGCTGTTGATTGTGCTCGTACTCCTGGCGTTTCACGGGCTGTGCTGGCGGTACATGTTGGCGTTCCGCTCGGGTGCGAACACACAGAGCGAACGCTACTTTCGTGTAATGAATGAGCTGCCAGTGTTTGCGTTGTTTGCCATCGTTTTTCTTGTTGTGGTGAAGCCGTTCTGATGAGCTCGACACAACAGAGTCGCGCTCTGGTGCTGTTTTCTGGCGGACAGGATTCGACGACTTGTCTGGCGTGGGCGCTTGAGCGCTTTGCGCACGTCGAAACCGTTGGTTTTGACTACGGCCAGCGTCATCTTGTCGAGATGACAGTGCGACTTGAGACGTTGCGTGAAATGCGTGCGACGTTTCCGCAATGGCGCCAACGGATGGGCGATGATCACGTCATTGATCTTGCCGTATTGGGTCAAATCAGCGAAACGGCACTTACGCGCGATGTGGCGATCACTTATGAAAAGAGTGGATTGCCGAATACGTTTGTGCCGGGTCGCAACCTGCTTTTTTTGACGTTCGCGGCGACGATTGCTTATCGTCGTGGACTCGATGTACTGGTCGGCGGCATGTGTGAAACCGATTTTTCCGGTTATCCAGACTGTCGCGACGTCACGATGAAAGCGATGCAATCTGCATTGTCATTGGGCCTTGATCGCAACCTGAAAATCGAGACACCGCTGATGTGGATCGACAAGGCTGACACATGGGCGCTGGCGCATTTGCTGGGCGGTGAAGCGTTGACGCGTCTGATCATCGAGCACACCCACACTTGCTATAACGGAGTTCGCGACACTTTACATGTGTGGGGATACGGTTGCGGTGCGTGTCCGGCGTGTTTATTGCGCAAGGCTGGCTTCGAAAAATGGGCCATACAGTGATGGCCATAGGCGTTCTCCTGTGACGTATTCAGTCAAAGAAATCTTCTACACGCTGCAAGGCGAAGGCGCGAACGCGGGTCGCCCAGCGGTGTTTTGCCGTTTTGCGGGTTGCAATTTGTGGAGTGGGCTGGAGCGTGATCGCGAGACAGCAGTCTGTAAATTTTGCGACACCGATTTTGTGGGTACTGACGGTACGCGCGGTGGCAAATACCCTTACGCCGGGCAATTGGCGGCAATGGTGGCTAGCGAATGGCCTGCGACGAACAAAGGCAAACGCCTGGTCGTATGCACTGGGGGTGAACCGCTCCTGCAACTGGACGCCGCATTGATTGACGCGCTGCACGCCGAAGGGTTCCAGATCGCGGTTGAAACGAACGGCACCATCGCAGCGCCGAAAGGCATCGACTGGATCTGCGTGAGTCCGAAAGCAGGCGCGTCGCTGTTGCAACTGAGCGGGCAGGAGTTGAAGGTTGTTGTGCCGCAGCCGTTTGATTTCGATTACCTCGCGACACTCGATTTTGAGCATCGCTTCGTGCAGCCGATGGATGGCCCGTCGCGCATGGAAAACACGCAGTTTGCAATTGACTGGTGCATGCAACATCCGGAATGGCGCTTAAGTGTCCAAACGCACAAGGTCATCGGAATCCGATAATCCCGATATGAATTACGAAATCACGCAGCGTTTTTTTTTCGACGCGGCACACACTTTAAAACGCACCATCGAAGCCGAAGGCTCGCGCCGCATCCACGGGCACACGTATCACTGCGAAGTGTCTCTCGCAGGGGTTCCTGACGAAACGAGCGGAATGGTGAGCGACTTGGGCGTACTGCGTGCGCATCTCAACGACGTGCGCGATCAGCTTGATCATCACTATCTCGATGAAATTAAGGCGCTGGGCGCGCCCACGCTAGAAAACCTCTGTACCTTTGTCTGGCGCGCAGTTGAATCAGAATTTTCCAACATCGCCAGCGTTCACGTCTGGCGTGAGGGTATGGGCGACGGTTGTCGTCTACGAAAGTAACTATGGCTACTCATCAACAATCGCGCGGCACCTTGTCGGTCAAAACATCACCTGTTCAGCAAAAAGTGCAACGTTTCTTCGCGCCCTGTCCGCGCGGGCTCGAAGGTGTTCTCTTCGATGAGCTGACTGAACTGGGCGCAGTTCACGTCGGCCCGACCGATGGTGGTGTGGCCTTTCAAGGTCCTCTCACGCTGGGCTACCGGGTGTGTTTGTGGAGCCGGATTGCCAGCCGCGTGCTGTGGCAATTGGCGGAAGACGAATACCATCACGAAGAAGACATCTACGAGATCGCGCGCAGTATCGATTGGCCAAACCTGTTCACCGCGCAGGAATTGATTCGTGTGCAGGTGGACGCGATTCGCTCGCCCGTCACGAGCCTTGAGTTCGTCACCTTGCGCGTGAAAGACGCCATTGTTGACAGCTTTCGCGCTGTGCAGGACGAACGCCCATCGGTGGATACGAGCATGCCCGACATGCGCATTCACGTCTTCCTCACGGCTTACACCGCAACCGTGTATCTCGATCTTGCGGGTGAGGCGCTGTTCAAGCGTGGCTATCGGCGCGAGGGTTTGCAAGCGCCGCTGCGTGAGAATCTGGCGGCCGGCATGCTCGCGCTCAAGGGCTGGCGCGGGCAGATGCCGTTGTTTGATCCGATGTGCGGCAGCGGCACGATTTTGACCGAAGCCGCGATGATCGCCATGAATCTTGCGCCCGGTGGACAGCGAAGATTTGCGTTCGAGAAGATTCTCAATTTCGACGCGAATGCATTTGATGCGATGCGCGCCGAAGCTGCGGCGGGTACGAAGCCGTTACCGTCGAATCTGCTCTTCGGAAATGATCGCGATAGTGAGGCAGTGGACGTCACGCGACGACATTTGCAAAACATAGGTGGCGAGGCCACCGCCGCTTCCGTTGTCCTCACGAATGTCGCAATGGAAACACTCGCCGCACCGGCTGCGACGGGTTTGTTACTTACCAACCCACCGTACGGTGAACGTCTGAACGAATTGGCAGATTTGAAAGCATGGTATCCGGCAGTCGGCACCTGGCTCAAGAAAACGATGGCCGGCTGGAAGGCCTGTTTCATCACGGCGGATCGCGCCATGCCCAGCGGAATTGGCTTCAAGCCATCGAAAAAAACACCGTTGTTTAACGGCGCGCTTGATTGCCGATTGTTTGAATTTGAGTTGTACGCCGGAAGCCGCCGTGACCCGCCCAAAGACAAACCCGCCTAAAATTAACGCTAACCTACGATCTACCGGCAGCAGACCATGTACGAATCCGAAATCACAAAATTCATTCGTGACCTCAAGGCGGCACGTCCGCATCTCGAAGAAGATCAGCGCAAAGGCCGCGCGATCTGGTGGGACAAAGCGCCGCTGAATGTAACGGAACGTGCTGAGCAGGACGAAGCGCGCGTGCCGCAGCAACCGTATCCGTACGCCACCAAGTAAGTTCGGCGACGCGCGGGCCAGCGCGCGCGCCTGACCTGACGATCTCCTGCTTCGCGCTACAAACGCACAATTATTGGCGAGCGCCGTTGCGAACTTTGCGACGCGGCTTATGACCAGCCTCTCATCAACTTCACAGAACGAAATTAGCACTGAAACGGATCGGCGTTTTAGCGGCGTTGCTCGGCTGTACGGCATTGAGGGCTTCGGGCGGATTCGTTCTTCTCATGCCGTGATCGTTGGTATTGGCGGCGTAGGTTCATGGACCGCTGAGGCGCTTGCACGGTCGGGAGTCGGTCGCATTACGTTGATTGATCTTGATGTTGTCGCCGAGTCAAACCTGAATCGGCAGTCACACGCGACGCTTGCTAACCTCGGTCGCAATAAGGTGGACGCCATGCGCGACCGAATCCTGAGCTTCGCTCCGGAGTGCGTCGTCACCTGCATTGATGATTTTGTCGATACCCACAACGTCTCGGTGCTGTTGCCGACGGACGCAAGTTTTGTGATCGACGCGATTGACAAGGTTTACGCGAAGGCGGCCTTGATCGCGCATTGCGTGAAGATCGGCGTGCCCGTTTTTGTCTGCGGTGGCGTGGGCGGTAAAACTGACGCGTCGAAACTAACCGTGTCTGATTTGGCGACGACCGAGCAAGACGCGTTGCTCGCCAAACTGCGTCTAATGCTGCGTCGCCAATACGGTTTTCCACGCGCTGGCCGCAAGTTCAAAGTGTCCGTGGTGTACAGCAAGGAGCGGCAAGCGGGAACGGCTGAAGATGCAGGCGCGGGTCTCGCCTGCGCCGGCTACGGCTCGGCGATGCACATGACGGCGGGCCTCGGCATGTTGGTCGCGGGGTGCGCTTTGGACTTGATCGCGGCAGGTAATGGACATGAAGCTACCGCTTGAGTCTAATGAGCTTTTTCGTGAAACGACGTTTACACGGGGGCTAATCATTAAAAATGGCGGATATCGACTTATGGAAAAAATGTCTTCTATCCTTAGTGTATTAAGGCTTTCAAGAAAAAGCTGATACATACTAATACGTCGAGACTACACTTTCGCAAGGAGGTGAGGCTGTGCGTGTACTACTGGTGGAGGATGATGCTGAATTGGGGAGCGGCGTGACGGCTAGCTTGAAGCGCGAGCATTACGCGGTTGACTGGGTGACTGATGGCAGTTCGGCGGCCACGGCGCTCACCACTGGGACGTACGACCTGGTGATTCTCGATCTCGGTTTGCCGAAGCTCTCTGGCTTGCAGGTGCTGCGGCAACTGCGCGCGGGTAACGAGCTTCAGAAGAGCGTGCCGGTGCTGATCACGACGGCGATGGATTCGGTGTCTGATCGCGTCGACGGGCTGGACGCCGGGGCAGACGATTACCTCGTAAAGCCGTTCGCGCTGGACGAGTTGCACGCACGGGTTCGCGCGCTAATTCGCCGCCGCAACGCGGCCAGTAGCAACATGCTGATCCACGGACGGTTGAGCTTCGATATTGCATCGCGACAGGCGTCGTCAGACGGCGTGCCGCTCGATTTATCGGTGCGCGAAGCGGGTATTCTGGAAATGCTTTTGCTGCGTGCCGGGC
>JBBRGY010000049.1:0-11915 GCA_038223495.1 Burkholderiales bacterium
TAGCGCGTTCATTACGTCGTGCAGATTGTCGGCGCGGACGATGAGTTCGTTTTGCTCGACGACGCGGCGTTCGAAGTCGATGGCGCTGATGGTGCGCGGTGGCGGTGGGACGAAGACGGGAACGTCAGACGGCGGAGCGCTGCGGTTCGCGATGATGTCTTCGTAAATCGCTAGCGCATCGATGTACGGCGCGAACGCAGGATGCGCCTTTAGCTGCGGCGGAATCATCTCGACATGTGACGGAAAAGGCGCGGCGTGCGCGATCAGCGGTGCCGACCGCCCATGCCGCCGAGCACGATCATGAGGACGATCAGCGCGGCGATCACGGCGAGCGTAATCTTCACCCAGCTCTTCGGATATTCGCCGTCGATTTTGCCGGTGACGGCGTTGATGAGCACCTGAAAATCCTTGGCGCCGTAGGTGTAGGTCATGAGCCAGACGGGGGCGAGGATGTGCTTGAACGTTTGCCGTGAAAAATCGGCGTTGACTTGTAGGTTGCGCTGCGTGTCGCCGGGGACTTCCTGGGAGCACAGCTGCTGAGTCTCACCCGTCATGCGTTCACGGCTTAATTTGGCGGCACCGATCAAGTCAATTTGATAGCGCTCGACTGTCCAGCCGCTGACATACGCGGCGTCGTACGGCTTGAGCGCTTTGCTGGCCGTATCGGTCGTAGGGAAAGGCTCGATGGAGCGCAATAGCGCTGGATGCACGCCTTTGGAGCCGCACACGAGCGTGTCGTCGAAAAAGTGATTCAGGCTGCCGGCGGCGTATTCCCAGCGCGTGCGCTGCACCTGTCGCGACTTTTGCTCACCGTTGTCGTAGTAGGTTTCGGTTTCGTAATAGTAATAACCGGCCTCCGCCCGCCATTGGGCATTGACCAGCGCATCGAACGTCCAATACGGCAGATAGACGCCCTTGACGGTGTCTGTCATCGCCTTGGATTTGAGCTTGTTCGGGGCCCACCAGAGCTTGCCGTACCACGCGCGAATGGTGTCGCGTGCCTTCGGCTCGCTGACCTGAAACGGCATGACGCCTTCGGGTCGGATGACGTCGCTGGTTTCGTCGTAATCGACGATGGCGGACGCACCGCAAAACTCGCACGCTTTGGCCTGTTTGGCGGGGTCGAACACGCTGATCGCCTGGCAGGAATTGCACTTGACCATGCGCTTGGTCAACGCCCAGCCTCGCGCCTCGCCTTGCATGTTGCGCAACGCAGCCGCAAGGTCGTGTTCGACGACGTCGGTGGCCTGAATGCCGGGCATCGTTTCCGTGGCGGGAGGCAGCGGCGCTTCGGTGCCGCAGAAGGCGCAAACGAGCTTTTGCTTGGCAGGGTTCCAGACGGCTTCACCACCGCACGCGACGCAGGAATATTTGCTGCGCGCAGCCTTTTCTGGAGCGGTGGCTTCGGTGTGGGTGGCGGTGGGCGTGCTCATTCTCAGGCTTTGGCGCGAAGGTAAGTCATACGGAGACAGACGTAAACGCCGAGCGCACCTTGCGCAATGGCGGCGGGCAAAGCGGCGTTAGCGACCAACATTGGCAACAGCGCGGCCATTCCACAAAGCGCCGAAAGCACCAACTTTTCAGCCAGACTCGCATCGCAAACCAGCACGAAGTACGCGAAGATCAAAAGAATGAAAATCGTGGCCATTTATTGGACGATTCTGGCTAACGGATCGAATCAGCTTTACGCCGAAACGACCGCGGCACAAGGGCTAGATGATCAAATTGCATAAATTCGATTTCCACTAAAATTGGCAGTTAGCCCCAGTGCAACCGGGCATTCAGCAAAAAGCTGTAGTCACTTTCAGCCCTTCAAAAAGGCATCCACAGCATCGCGCGTCACCCGCCACTGCGAGCCAATTTTTCGGCCCTTCAACGTGCCAGCGTCAAGCTCCGTCAAAACGTCGGCTTCGGTGACACCCAATGCCTGCGCCACTTGCGCAGGATTCATGAGATCCATAGCTGGGGCGGCGGCAGGCGCGGCAGCGGCGGCCGCTACGGGCGCGGCCATCGCGCCCGGAACCATGCCTTTCGGCGCGTTCGGGTTCACGCCGACGGTACCACTGGGTTGATTCGCCATTTGTTGCGCAACGCCCAAACCCATCGCGAATTCAGCGCCCATGCCCATCGAGCCGGCTTTGCCTTCGGCCATAGCGTTGGCCATGTTGTATTTGATGTAATCGCCCATGTCCCCGATGGTCGTCATCGCGCCTCGCTTGTCGATAGCTGCCTCTACTTCCGGTGGCAGCGAGACGTTTTCGATGTTGAACGAGGTGACTTCGATGCCGTATTTCGCCGTCGTGATCGGGTTGATCGCGGGCAGCAGCGCCGCGCCGATTTCGCTGTAGCGAGCGGCGACGTCGAGCGCCGGAACCTTGGCGTTGGCGATGGCTTCGGTAAAGACCGTGACGATCTTCGAGCGCATTACGTCGGCGAATTCGTCGAGGCGGAAATGGTTGTCCGTACCGGCGACTTCTTTGAGGAACAGCGGAGGGTTGACGATTTTGAAGTCGTACTGACCAAACGCCCGCATCCGCACGACGCCGAAGTCGGCATCGCGCATCATGATCGGGTTGGCGGTGCCCCATTTGTTGCCAGCGAAAGTGCGCGTTGTAACGTAGTAAACGTCGGCCTTGAACGGGCTTTCAAAGCCGTACTTCCAGCCGAGAATCGTCGATAGAACGGGGATGTTCGCGGTAGTAAGCGTGTGCTTACCGGGTTGCAACGTATCGGCGTATTGACCGAGATAGACGAACTGGGCAACCTGAGATTCGCGCACGATGATCTGCGCGTTGTTCTTGATTTCTTTGTCGTCGTCCGGCCAGCGATACGACAGCGTGTCGCGCGAATCATCCTGCCAGTCGATGATTTCGATTAGCTGCTTTTTGATGAAGTCCATTAAGGCCATGTGTGTCTCCCGGGTTTCTAAAAACGATAAAGGCGCGACGAAATTTATTTAGCGGCGAGCTTGGCTTGAGCCGCATTCAGACGGGCTTCGAGCTGCTCTTTGGGAATCGCTCCGGCGATCATGCGGCCGTCAGCAAGAAAGAACGACGGCGTAGCGCGAACGCCCAGCTTTTGGCCGAGAGCGACCGTAGCGTCAATCGGGTTGGCGCAATCGCCCTTCTGATTCGCGTCAAACTTCTTGCGCAGCACGGCGTCATGCCAGGCGGCTTTGCGGTCTTTGGCGCACCAGATCGCTTTTTGTTTGTTGCGCGCTGCGGGGTGCAGGGAATCAATCGGGAACATGAAGTTGTAGATCGTCACGTTGTCGGTGTCCGTCAACGTTTGCTCCAGTCGCGTGCAGAAAGGGCAATCCACGTCAGTGAACACATACATCACGCGCTCGCCTTTGCCATGAACGACTTTGATCGCGTCAGCAAGCGGCAGTTGTTTGACGTCGATCGCGGTCAGTTCGCCCGTGCGCTCTTCGGTTTTGTTGGTCATCGTGGCGGCTTCGATCAGATTGCCTACGATGAAATGCCCGAGTTTTTCGTCGAAATAAATGACGTCGTCACCGACCATCGCTTCAAACAAACCGGGGAAAACTGACGCGCGCAGGCCTTTGATCGGTGCGCCTTTGAAACGAGTTTCGAGGGTGGTTTGAACTTCGGCGAGCTTGGCTGCGCTGACGTCAGGACGCGCGGGCGCAGTTGCAGCAGGTGCAACCAAGGCTTTGACGGGCGCGGCGACAGCCGTGGGAGTAGCAGCGCCCGCTGGCGGTTGTTGTGCGTTGCACGCAGCCAAAAGGCCAGCGGCAATCAGCAGAGCGGTAAGGGATCGTTTCATTGGTTTCCTTAGGTACGGCAAGACGGATATTAAAGACAAAAGCGTTTACTGCAGCGCGCTGGAAGACAGCGTGCGACGAAATGCGGGTAGACGGCCTAAAAGACGCATTCCAGCGTCGCCAGCGGCCAACAAAAAGGGATGATCCACCTGATTGTAGAGTCGGAAAAGACCGTCGGTCGCCAGTTGCATGGCGAGCGTCGGGCCGTAGCGCTCGCGCCGATAGCGCGAGAGCAAGAGCGCATGGCCGGGGTCGCCGTGCACCTCTGGCGCGCGCTGCCAAAGGTCGAACAGACAACGGGCGTCGGCTAGGCCGACATTCACGCCCTGACCCGCCAACGGGTGCATTGCGTGCGCGGCGTCGCCCACGGCAAGAAAGCGTTCGGCGACGGGGTTTGGCAGGCGAAGCAGGTTAAGTGGGAAACTGCGCGTGCCGCTGATCACGGCGTACACATTCATTACGTTCGCGCTGGCGGCGTTGATTTCGGCCAGCAGTTCCGTTTCGGATAAGGCGCACAAAAGTTCAGCACGCTCCGTCGCGGCTGACCAGACCATCGACACGCTATGGGCGCCGCCATCGTCAGGAAGGGGCAACAACGCGAGAATCGACCCATCCGGCAAAAACCATTGTCGCGCGGTGCCGCGATGCGGCTCAGTGCAGCGCAGATTAGCGACCACGCCATGCTGCGGATATTGGCGCTTAGCCACATCCATTCCCGCAGCTTCACGCAATCGCGAATTTGCGCCATCAGCGGCAAGCACCATGCGCGCTTGCAGCAGCGTGCGATCCGCAAGTTCCACGGTTCGCGTGCCGAGTTCAACATCGCCGTCATGCAGCGCAATGCATTCGCCTGTAATCAACGTCACGCCCGCCTGTTGCGCGCGCTTGGCAATCGCGAGCGCTAAGGCTTCGTGCTCAATCACGCGCGCCAGTTCGTTCAAACCCGCATCGTTCGCATCGACGTGCAGCGAATCGCTGCCGTCGCGGCCAAATACCTGAATATCAGTGACCGCTGCACTTCGCGCTTCGTCAATCTTGACGCCGTGTTCGGTAAGCCAGGCCAGATTGCCGGACGCAACGGTGTACACGCGCTTCGAGGTCGGATCGTCCGCCTGGACGACTGGCATCGGATCGCGTTCAATGACAGCGATTCGCGCTCGTTTACCCAACGAAATCTGAGCCGCCAGCGCGCATGCCCAGCCCACGGGGCCGCCGCCTGCGACGACGACGTCGAACAAACGTTCTTTCACCAATTCAGCTCTTCAATCGTGTGATTTTGATTGGTATAGATGCAGATTTCGCCGGCTACTTTCAGCGATTCGGCGACGATGTCGTGAGCCGATAGCTGACTGTGCTGCGCCAGCGCGCGCGCCGCAGCCTGCGCAAATCCGCCGCCTGATCCGATGGAAATAATGCCGTGCTCCGGCTCCAGCACGTCGCCATTGCCGGTCAAGATCAGCGAGGTGGTTTGATCGGCCACCGCGAGCATCGCCTCCAGTCGTCGCAGGATTCGGTCTTGTCGCCAATCTTTTGCCAGCTCAACCGCTGCGCGCGTCAAGTGGCCCTGATGCTTTTCCAGCTTGCCTTCGAATCGCTCGAACAGCGTGAATGCATCGGCCGTCGCACCGGCAAAACCTGCAAGGATTTTGTCGTGATACAGCCGCCGCACTTTACGCGCGGTGGATTTGACGACCATATTGCCGAGCGTGACCTGCCCGTCGCCGCCCAGCGCGACTGAGTTGCCACGACGAACCGACACGATGGTCGTGCCGTGAAAATCTAATTTTGAATCCATAAATTAATGATGCCACGCCCGAAATCGGCGCGTGCAATTAAGCTGGTTTACGCTTTCGCGAATAGACCGGCGGGAGTGCCCGTCAGTTGCAAAAGCGTTTGGATAATCGGTGTGGCAGCAACCACGCGAACGTCGATGGCCTGCGCCATGAGGCGCGTGATTGCGTTGGCAATCGCGCCACCGCAGACAAAATCCACCCGCAAAACGCGACGCATATCAACGATCACTGGGTTTGTGGTCACCGCCTCAAGCGACAGCATTTTCAGACAGTTATCGGCCGGGCCTTTAAGCTCACCGATCCATATGATGCGGTCATTGACGAGCGCTTCGTCGGTGGTCGCCACATCTGCGGAGCGCACGGTCAGCACGCTTCGTTGCACCGGTGTCAGCGGTTCCATCGACGGCGGAGAAATCCCAAATGTCACCGCAAAATCGACCGCCCGATCCTCGAAAATCTGACTTTGCGCAGACCATTGCAGAAGCTCCAGCACGAGATACCAAAGCCCTTTGTGCGTCGCTTCGCCGGGCTGCAACTTTGCCGATAGGCGGCGCGAGGTCGCATCAAGTCCACGAATCGAGATGACCGCGCCTTTGCGCCGCAGCGATGCGAGCGACCCGGCCAACAACAGCCCACACACGTCGCTTACCCCGTCAAGATCCGCGATGTCCAGATCAAATCGCGGAGGAACAGCGTCTTTGCGTTTCGAGGCGTCGACCAGAGCAACGATGACTGGGGCCTGCGGATCGGTCAGCTCGCCGCGCAACAATGATTTAGGTTTGGCGCGCGCGTTCGATTTAGTGGGGTCGGAACTGCTGGCACCCGCCATCTCATCCCACGCAGGCGCGGAGCGCTCAAACTGCACGACAAAGCGCAGCGCGAGCTCCTCAAACGCCGTGCGATCCTGACCGCGCGCATGCAAATCGAACAGACACATCCACACCATTTGCTGCGAGCGCTCGTTCGTATCGAGCGCGTGCGCAAGCGCCGCCTTGGCTGCGCTCTCATTGCCGTGCGCAAACATGAGCGCTGCATTTTCGAGCGACGGGCTCAGCCCGCCCTCTTCCTCAACCTCGATGCGACTAGCGTGCGGGGTCCAGTTAAGACTCGTTTCAGTGTCGCCAGCACGCGTTCCACGCGCGTTGTCATCGACCAGTTCTAGTTTGGTCGGTGTACCCGGTTTCGCTGATTTCGGAAAAATTTTGAACGCCATAAACGTTAACTTACACCCTTAACGCGTCGCTTGCAACCATAGGAGACATCTATTGAGCTGGAACGGCGTCAACAATTCGGTAGTACAAACCGGCAGGATCGTCCCTTAGCACCTGCAATTTGCCCGACAAGGCCACTGCGTCAAAGCCGTAACGAATGTCGGATTTAGCGCGCACTTCGATCATGGCATCTGGCCCAGCAGGCAGGCAAAATGCACAATGCGGCGGCGCAGCAACCAGCAGGAAGCGGCGTTGCTTGTCACCAATATCAAGTGGCATCATGAAGCCCTGCACCTTGACGATTTTGCCGTCCAGCGCGGTCACTGCGGACTCAAACTTGGGCACCATCTTGCGGTCTTGCTTCACCAACTCCACCTGAGCCAGCACGCGCCACGACGTGAAGCCCGGTTTTTCAGAAAGAAATTGCGAAGCGGGCATCAGCGCGCCTTCGTTCGCGACCGGCGTGACTGCACCGCTGGACGCGACAAGCAATGCGGGGATTAGTGCGACCAATGTCGAGCCAAGGAATTTACGGAAATGCATGTCAGTTACCTCGACGAAAGTTGGGCCGCTACATCAATGGAAAGGCAGCGGCGGAGCACGGGAATAGTAGCAAGAGCGGCCAGCACTGCGGCAATCGCCAGCCCCGCCAGCCCATAAAAAAATCCTTCGTCGACGTCAATTACGACACCGGGTAGCGCAAACGTCTGGAACGACCACGCCGCCAGCGCCACCAATCCGCCCGCCACAATAGCCGCGAGGGTGATTAGCACAAGCGATTCACCCAGCATGAGACCCGCCAACGTGCCGCGAGTTGCACCCATCGCGCGCAACAGCGCCAGATCGGGTTCGCGACGGGCCAGCGCCTGCAACAGCGCTCCCAGCAGCGAGGCCATCGCCGCCACCACGAGGATGCCCGCGAACACTTTAACCACCAGCGCGACCCAATTAAAACTGGTGAGCAGGCGCGCCGATTCCAGCGCGGGAACGGCCGCTTGCAGGCCCGGTCGCGCGTTGATCAGGCGCGGCAGTGTGGCGACGCCAATCGGTCCCTTCGCCTGAATCAGCGCGAACGTGGCCTCGGGTTCGGCACTAGCGCTGTGGCCCTCATGCACGAGCCACACGCTTTCGAGCGGCGTCACCACAGTTTCGTCAATCACCCGACCTGTTGGGTTAAGGAGGCCAACCACGCGGTAGGGTTGGGAATCATGGGCTTCGCCAGATTCTCCAAGGCCATGAGCGCCAACGAAACTGTCGCCCAGTTTGAGCTTGGTCCGGCGGGCGACACCTGCGCCAATCACCGCGTCCATCGGCGCGGCGGCCAGCGTGCCGGACGCCAGCGTGGCGCCATAGAACGGGATGAATTCATCGGTGGTACCAACGATGCGCGCGCCGCCAACTGAATCGCCTATGCCAATCGGGATGGCTTTGGCGACCTGCGGATTCGCTCGCAGTGCGTCCACTTCTTTAAGCGAGATATTGCCGTTTGGCACGTCAAGGTAGTACACCGCCGCCAGTACGTTTTGCAGCGCCGAGCCTTTGGCACCAACGACGATGTCAATGCCTTCGGCCTGCCGCCGCGCATGCTGCTCCAGCATGGATTGCAGCCAGACGATGCTGATTGCGCTGGCCATGCCAAGCGCGCATAGCATCACGGCCAGCGCGAATTGCCACGGACGCTCAGTGAGGAAACGGCGGATGAGCAGAAAAGTCATTTTTGCGCGACGCGCGGCAACTCAAGTTCAGCGAGCGCCGCTTGGCCATCGGAAACCGCATCCCACAGTGCACGAATCGCCGGATCGTGGCTGGCGATGATGGCGGCTCCACCGCCGTGAACGTAACGTGCGATTTGCCCAATGACCAAGCGCGATGACATGGCATCAAGCGCAGCGGTTGGCTCGTCGGCGAGCAATAGCTTGGGCTTCGTGACCAACGCCCGCGCAAGGCTCGCGCGCGCGGCTTGCCCGACGGAGAGCGTTTGCGGCCGAACGGACGCGAGATCGGCGATGGCGAAAGCTTGCAACAAAGCCATTGCTCGCTCACGCGTCGCTTCATCGGCGCGACCGGCCAGTGAAGCCGGTAGCAGCACGTTTTCAAGCACAGTGAGGCTGGTCATCAAAAACTGTCGCTGCGGCATCCAGCCGACGGTGTAGGGCCGCAGCGCATCGCGCTCAGAGCGGGTCAAAGTTTGCAGCGATTGTCCGGCAAGCCGCACTGCGCCGTGGTCGGATTGAATCGGCAGCACGCCGCACAACAAGTGCAGGAGTGTCGATTTACCTGCACCGGAACCGCCGCGTAGCAATATCGCCCGACCTGCGTCGAGCGAGAAGCTGCCGAACCGGATTACTGCGTTCGCGGCGTACTTGTACGACAAATCGGTGACGGTCAACACGCCCGGATGCCCTTGCAGGAGCAACTTACAACGGCGATACAGCTTTTGGCAAAAACTACCGCTGCACGGGGGCTAATCTCCGTTTTCATAAATTATTGACTTATAACGTAATCGCGCACTAGCCCCAATGCAGCCGTCATTTGACGAAAAAGCTGATAGCCAGAATTCATTCTCAAATCCCATAAAAAAAGGCCGGAACACCGGCCTTTTGCTGCGTCACGAAAACTTTGACTAGCTGGCGAAGTTTGCGTTCGCAAAATCCCAGTTAAGCAACTTGTCGATCAACGTTTCCACGTATTTTGCGCGCAGGTTTTGATAGTCGAGGTAGTAGGCGTGTTCCCACACGTCGATGGTCAACAAAGGCTTTTGGCCCTTGGTGAGCGGCACTTCAGCATTGCCAGTTTTGACAATTTTCAACGTGCCTGCATCGGAAACGAGCCAGGCCCAGCCTGAACCAAATTGCGTCATCGCTGCGGCCGACAGGTCCGCCTTGAATTTGTCATAACCACCGAGGTCTTTGTCAATCGCAGCTGCCAGCGCGCCGGTGGGCTTGCCGCCGCCGTTGGGCTTCATGCTGTTCCAGTAGAACGTGTGGTTCCAGACTTGAGCGGCGTTGTTGAACACACCGGCCATGTCGGCCTTACCAGCGGACGCGTGGATGATCTGCTCAAGCGTCATCGAAGCCAAATCTTTGCCTTCAACCAGTTTGTTCAGGTTGTCGACGTAGGCCTTGTGATGCTTACCGTAGTGAAACGATAGCGTGTTGGCGGAAATCAGCGGCTCCAGCGCGGTATCGGGATACGGCAGTGGGGGGAGGGAGAAAGGTGCACTCATTTTTTGTTCCTTGATGAAACTGGGGGTCTAAAACGTCTACAAGAATACTGCGGAAGCAACGTGCGCCGTGTAGGTCAAAGTCGATACTTTGCGCAATTAGTACGCAGCGTCGGCAAATGTTTAATCGCCGTAGAGCTTCTGCATCCGCTCACGGCGCTCTTGCGCTTCAATCGACAACGTCGCGGTTGGACGCGCAATCAATCGGGCCAGCCCAATGGGCTCACCAGTTTCTTCGCACCAGCCAAAGCTGCCGTCGTCGATCATACGAATGACTTTGTCGACCTTTTTCAAAAGCTTCCGTTCGCGATCACGGGTGCGCAGTTCGAGCGTGTATTCCTCTTCTTGCGTGGCGCGATCTGACGGATCGGTGGCCACTTCGGATTCGCGCAAATGCTCGCCGGTATCGGTCGCGTTGTGCAGGATTTGGCCGCGCAGTTCAACCAACTTTTCGTGAAAAAACGCGAGCTGCTCGGCGCTCATGTAGTCCGCTTCTGGCTGCTTCAAAATTTCTGCTTCGGTCAGACCGGCATACTTTTTGTGGCTGTTCATGGTCAGCACCATCGCCGCCTTAGGCGCAGACGGCAGAGGTTTCGCGGCAACAGCAGCGGGACTCGGCTCTGGCGCCGCGATGACGGGCGGCGCTGAAGGCAACGTATTGGACTTCGCCTTGGTGGTAGGTGCTGCTTTGGCAGCGGGCGCTACCTTCGCCTTACTTGTGGATGCCGTACTTGCCATGGGAGGAGACTCTATCTTTTCAATACCGGAAGGTGAACGGCCGTCAGGTTACCCACGACGGCACTCGCTTGTCTGTGCGCAAAGTAACAAAGTACAAAGGCAGAGAGGGCGGGGCCGGATTATAGCTACTATGTGGTTACAAGCTGGCGACTGTCTTATTTTGTTCGGCGCAATGTGCGCAGAAGCCGTACGCGGCCAGCTCAATCCCCTGCAACTGAATGCCTTGCGGCACTGATAGCGACGGCACGGCGACTTCGTCTAAACACATCGTGGTGCCGCATTGAACACACTGAAAATGAGCATGCGCCTGACCGCGCTCTGGGCGGCTAAATGCGAAGCGCATGGCCCGATCAAAACCCGACAACCCGCCCACGCGATGCGCCAGCGATTGCTCAACCAGCCATTCGAGCACGCGATACAACGTAACGCGGTCCAAATCGGAATCAGCCAGTTGTGCTTCTATTTCGCTGTGCGACAGCGCGCGCCCAGCCGCGATCAGGCAGGCCAGCACGTTGCGCCGTGCGCCGGTGTTTCGGCCGCCGCTTTCTTTGACAAGACGACGAGCCAGCGCCAAAGAGCTTGCAGGCGTTGGCACAAGCGCCACCGGCTCGCTGTGAGCATGTGCGTGTCCCGCGTGGTCGTGAGCAGATTGAGAAGCCATAATTCAATCCTAGCAGTTTGCCGAAAAAGATAATCGCATCATGCAAGATACCACCGTGCCAAAAACGATCAACACACTCACGTTGGGGCGACCTGACGATTTTCACCTTCATTTGCGCGACGGTGCCGCACTGTCGGCCGTGGTGGCATTCACGGCAAAGCAGTTTGGTCGCGCGCTGGTGATGCCCAATTTGAAGCCGCCTGTTACCACGGTGGCATTGGCGAAAGCGTATCGCGAGCGAATTTTGGCGGCGTGCGGCGCGATCACAGCGTTCGATCCGTTGATGACGCTTTACCTGACCGACAACACCGCAGCCGACGAAGTCGCGCGCGTGGCGGAAAGCGATTTCGTGCATGCGTTCAAGTATTACCCGGCCGGCGCAACGACGAATTCCGATTCCGGCGTGTCAGCGCTCAAAAACGTTTATCTGGTGTTAGAAGCCATGCAAAAGCACGGCGTGATCCTTTGCGTTCATGGTGAAGTCACCGACCCGGCGACTGAC